>DASUHB010000069.1 GCA_036273715.1 Gemmatimonadaceae bacterium | reverse complement strand
TTCGGCGTCGCCGGTCCGGTGACCGACGGCCGCACGGCCACGCCTAACTTGCCGTGGACGCTCGACGAACGAAGCCTCGCGAAAGAGATCGGTATCCCGCACGCGCGTCTCCTCAACGACCTCGACGCCATCGCCCGCGGCATCGCGCGGCTCGATTCGCGCGACATGATCACGCTGCAGGCCGGTGCGCCCGATGAAACTGGTGTCCAGGCGCTCATCGGCGCCGGCACCGGACTCGGCGAAGCCTTCGTCGTGCGCGAAGGCCGCCGGGTTCGCACGCGCCCCTCGGAAGGCGGACACGCGGGTTTCGCGCCCCACACGGCGCTCGAGCGCGACTTGCTCGGGTGGCTCGCCGCTGATTTCGGACACGTGTCCAGCGAGCGCGTCATTTCCGGTCCAGGCCTCGAGAACATCTATCGCTTTCTCGCCGCGCGCTCGCCGGATCGCGTGCAAGCCGCCGTGCACGATGCCGTCGAGAACGAGGGAGCGGCCGCGATCTCGCGGCACGGTCTCGACGGCTCGGACGCGTTGTGCGTCCAGGCGCTCGATGTCTTCGCGGGCGCGTACGGCGCCAAAGCGGGAAATCTCGCGCTCACGGTGCTCGCCACCGGCGGCGTGTACATCGTCGGCGGCATCGCGCCCGCCATCGTGAAGAAGCTGGTGGACGGCACCTTCCTTGCCGCGTTTCGAGACAAGGGACGTCTGTCGGAAATGATGCAGCGCATGCCGGTGCGCGTGGTGATGAACGACGACGTTGGGCTCTACGGCGCGGCCATCGCGGCCGCGGAAGACGACGCACGCACGACAGACGCACCGCGCGCTCCGACCGCGAGCGGCGCTCCTCCATCCATCGCATCCAACGCAGGGGCACGGTGACATGACGGAAACGGCGACCACAGCATCACGGAGCGCGGCGGGCGGCATCGCATCGCCCTTGGACGAGCTCTGCATCAACACGGTGCGGACGCTGTCCATGGATGCGGTCCAGCAGGCGAATTCGGGGCACCCGGGCACGCCGATGGCGCTCGCACCGCTCGCCTACCTGCTCTTCACCAGGCACCTGCGGTACGATCCGACCCATCCCGACTGGCCTAACCGGGACCGCTTCGTTCTCTCGTGCGGCCACGCGTCGATGCTGCTGTACAGCGTGCTGTATCTCACCGGGTACGACCTCACGCTCGAGGACATCAAGCATTTCCGCCAGTGGGGCAGCAAGACGCCGGGCCACCCCGAGTACGGCCATACGCCGGGCATCGAGACGACCACCGGTCCGTTAGGACAGGGCTTCGCCAACGCCGTCGGCATGGCCATTGCCGAGCGGCACCTCGCGGCCGAGTTCAACACCGGCGACGATGCGGTGATCGACCACCGCACCTGGGTGTTCGCCAGCGACGGCGACCTCATGGAAGGCATCTCCCACGAGGCCGCATCCATCGCCGGCCACCTCGGGTTAGGCAAACTCATCGTCTGCTACGACGACAACAGCATCACGCTCGACGGGCCGGCCTCGCTGTCCATGAGCGACGACACGGGGACCCGCTTCGAGGCGTACGGCTGGAACGTCCTCCGCGTCGACGATGTGAACGACCTGCCGGTCATGGATCGCGCGCTCGCGCAGGCGCGCGACGTCCACGACCGCCCCACGCTCATCATCGTCCGCACCCACATCGGCTACGGCAGCCCGCACAAGCAGGACACGTCGCAGGCGCACGGCGAACCGTTAGGCGTCGACGAAGTCAAGCTCACCAAGAAGAACCTCGGCTGGGAATGGACCGACACCTTCCACGTGCCCCCCGAGGCGCTCGCCGCCTGGCGCGATGCAGGCAAGCGCGGCGCCCCCCTCCGGGCGCAGTGGGAGAAGCTGCGCGACGCCTGGGCGGCCCGCCGGCCCGATTCCGCGCGCGAGCTCGCCCGACGCCTCGAGCGCAAACTCCCCGATGGCTGGCGCTCCGCGCTGCCCACGTTCCAGCCTAACGAAAAGGGGATCGCGACGCGCGCCGCGTCCAACGCCGTCATCAACGCCCTCGGCCCCAAAATTCCCGAGCTCGTGGGCGGCGCCGCCGACCTCTCGACGTCGACCAAAACGATCATCAGCTCCAGCGATCGCCTCGAGCGCGACACCCCGCGCGGACGCAACCTCTTCTACGGGGTGCGCGAACACGCGATGGCGGCGATCATGAACGGCATGTACGTGCACGGCGGCATCATTCCGTTCGGCGGCACGTTCCTGATTTTCTCGGACTACATGCGGCCGCCTACCCGGCTCGCCGCACTCATGAAGATCCGCCCGATCTACGTGTTCACACACGACTCGGTCGGGCTCGGCGAAGACGGCCCGACGCATCAACCCATCGAGCAACTCGCCGCACTTCGCGCGATTCCGGGTATGACGGTGTTCCGACCCGCGGATGCCGCGGAGACCGCCGAAGCATGGGCGACGGCGCTCGAGATCACGAACGGGCCGGTGGCCTTCGCGCTCACGCGGCAGAACGTCCCGATCCTCGATCGATCGCGCTATGCGCCGGCCTCGGGCGTGGCCCGCGGCGCCTATGTGCTCTCCGACGTTGACGGCGCCGGCCCCGACGTGATCCTTCTCGGCAGCGGCTCCGAAGTGCACATTCTCCTCGCCGCGCAGGAGCTGCTGCTGTCGGCCGGCATCCGCGCTCGCGTGGTGAGCGTGCCGAGCATCGAACGATTTTACGCACAGCCGGTATCGTATCGTGATCAGGTATTGCCGCGCACGAATCATCATCGCATCGCGATGGAAGCCGCGAGCCCGCAGCCGTGGTACCGGCTGGTCGGGGACTCGGGCGTCGTGATCGGACTGGAGCGGTTCGGCGCGTCCGCGCCGTACGAGCGGATCTACCGCGAGCTCGGCCTCACGGCAGAGCACGTGGTGTCCGCGGCGCGCACGATGCTCAATCGCTGACGACTAACGGAGGATCGATGACTACCGTCCATACGACGAGCAAGATGATGGCGCTCCTCGCCCTCGGGCAGAGCGTCTGGCTGGACTACCTGCGGCGCGACATGATCCAGAGCGGCGACCTCGCCGCCCGCGTCGCCGACGGCCTGCGCGGCATGACCTCGAATCCCAGCATCTTCGAGAGCGCGATCGCCGGCAGCAAGGACTACGACGCCGCCCTCGCGCGGCCGGCCGTCCGCTCCAAATCGGATGCCGACGCCTTCGAAGCGATCGCCGTCGAAGACGTGCGCATGGCCGCCGATGTGTTCCGCACCGTTTACGACTCTACCGACGGCGCCGACGGCTTCGTGTCCATCGAAGTGAGCCCCAAGCTCGCCCGCAATACGCAGGGCTCGCTGGAGGAGGCGCGCCGGCTGTGGCGCGAAGTGGGCCGGCCTAACGTTATGATAAAAATCCCCGGCACGCGCGAAGGGTGGGCCGCCATCGAGCAGGCGCTCGAGGAGGGCATCAACATCAACATCACCCTGCTGTTCTCGGTCGAGCACTATCGCGCGGTCGCCGAGGCCTACCTCAACGCGATGGAGGCGCGCATCGCCGCCGGCAAGCCGGTGCAGCGCGTGGCGAGCGTCGCCTCGTTCTTCGTGAGCCGCGTGGACACCGAAGTCGACAAGCGCCTGGAGAAGATCGGCGGCGCGGCGACATCGCTGTTAGGCCAGGCCGCGATCGCCAACGCCAAGCTGGCCTACGAGCTGTTCGGCGAGCTGTTCAGCGGCCCGCGGTGGAGCAAGCTTCGCGATGCCGGCGCGCGCGTCCAACGCCCGCTCTGGGCGAGCACGAGCACCAAGAATCCGAACTACGGCGATGTGCGATACCTGGAGGGCCTCATCGGACCGGAGACGATCAACACCGTACCGCCCGAAACGCTGCAACTGTTCGAGGAACACGGCGTCGTTCGCCGCACGCTGTCCCCGCGCGCCGACGATGCCCGCGACACCATGCGCCAGATCGCCCAAGCGGGCATCGACTTCGACGACGTCACGCAGACGCTGGAGGACGAAGGCATCGAGAAATTCGACGTGTCGTATCGCAAACTCCTCGGCGTCATCGCGGGCAAGCGGCAGGCGCTCGGCGTCGCCTCGCGCGCGTGAGCGCTGCTCGCCCGATGCCCACCGACGGCATCACGCACCTGTTCTTCGATGTCGGCGGTGTGCTGGGAACGGCAGGGTGGGGCACCCCGGATCGCGCCGAAGCCGCGAAGCACTTCGGCTACGACGCGAAGGACACGGAACGCCGGCACGACGGCGTCGTCACCGCCTGGGAAACGGGGAGGATGACGATCGACGAATATCTCGACCACACCGTATTCGCGCAGCCGCGCCCGTTCACGCGCGAGGCGTTCATCGCGTACATGCGGAGCCGCAGCGTGCCTAACGAAGAGTCGCTGGCCGTGGCGCGCGCGCTCGCCCGCACCGGGCGCTACCGCATGTTCACGCTGAACAACGAGTCCGAAGTGCTCAACCTGCACCGCATCTCGTACTTCGGCCTCGGCGACATCTTCCACGCGTTCCTCTCGTCGTGCTGGCTCGGCGTGTCGAAGCCGACGCGGCGGGCGTACCAGCTCGCGCTCGCGTTCACCCGGGCGACGCCCGCGTGCAGCGTGTTCATCGACGACCGCGAAGAAAATCTCGAGCCGGCGCGCGACGCCGGCATGCACACCATCCGCTTCACGTCTGCCGCCGACCTCCGTGCAGCGCTCGGCGCGTTAGGCATCAACTTCTGATCGGATCTGGAACTATGCGATTGGGCATGATCGGACTCGGCCGCATGGGCGGCAACATGACGCGACGGCTGCTCGGCGCCAAACACGAGGTCGTCGCGTTCGACCGCAGCGCCGATGCGGTGAAGGAGCTGGCAGGGTTGGGCGCGATCGGCGCCGCGTCGCTCGCCGACGTGTGCTCCAAACTGTCGGCGCCGCGGATCGTGTGGATCATGGTGCCCGCCGGCAAGCCCGTCGATGACACCATCGCCCAGCTGCTGCCCCAGCTCTCGACCGGCGACATCATCATCGATGGCGGCAACTCCAATTTCCACGATACCGTGCGCCGCGGCCGAGAGCTCCACGCCAAAGGCATCGAGTTCGTCGACTCGGGCACGAGCGGCGGCGTCTGGGGACTCGAGAACGGCTACTGCCTCATGGTCGGCGGCGACGACAAAGCGGTGTCGACCTGCGAACCGATCTTTCGAGCGCTCGCGCCACAGGATGGGTACGCGCACGTCGGCCCAACGGGAAGCGGCCACTACGTCAAGATGGTGCACAACGGCATCGAATACGGGATGCTGCAGGCGTTCGCCGAAGGCTTCGAGATTCTGCATGCATCGAAGGAGTTCGACATCGATCTGCACCAGGTTGCCGCCGTCTGGAACCACGGCAGCGTCGTGCGCTCGTGGATCAACGAGCTCGCCGAATCCGCGTTCTCGCGCGACCCATCGCTCAAGGACCTGCGCGGCTACGTCGATGACTCCGGCGAGGGACGCTGGACGGTGCAGGAAGCGATCGACCTCGACGTTCCCGCGCCGGTGATCACATTGTCGCTGCTCACGCGGCTGCGCTCGCGCCAATCCGAATCGTTCGGCGCCAAGGTGATCGCTGCCTTACGCCACGAATTCGGCGGACACGCGGTGCACTCGGCATGAGCACGCCGATCGTTGCGCCGGCAACGCTCGCGCACGAGCGGGTCGCCGAACCGCAGATGCGCAAGGCAGCTCGCTGCGCCATGGTCATCCTCGGCGCCGGCGGCGACCTCACGCGGAGAAAGCTGATGCCGGCGCTCGCCCACCTGGCGTGCGACGGTCTGCTCGACCCCGAGTCGATCATCATCGGCGTTGGGCGCGACAACTACACCGACGATTCGTTTCGCGCCGCGATGAGCGATGCGCTCAAGAGCTCCGACGAAATCAAAGTCACGGACGGACCGGAGCTCACCAAGTTTCTCGGCATGCTGCGATTCGTGCGCGGCGATCTGAAATCGGCCGATACGTACAAGGCCGTGACGCAGCGCGTTGCCGAATTCGAGGGCGAAGACGACAGCGAAGCGGGGCGGCTCATCTATCTCGCGATCCCGCCGAGCTTGTATCCCGATGCCGCCAGACGCGCGTCGGAGAGCGGTCTCGTCCCGCGCACCGTGCGCGATGACAAGAAGTGGGCGCGCATCGTGATCGAAAAACCGTTCGGGCGCGATCTCGACAGCGCACGCGCACTCGACAAGTTGTTGCTCTCCTTGTTTTCCGAGCAGCAGATCTACCGCATCGATCACTATCTCGGAAAGGAAACCGTCCAGAACATTTTGGTGCTCCGGTTCGCGAACTCGATCTTCGAGCCCGTGTGGAACCGGAATTTCGTGCACCACGTGCAGATCACGGCCGCCGAGACGGTGGGCGTGGAACACCGGGCGTCGTATTACGAAGAGTCGGGTGTGATCCGCGACATGTTTCAGAACCACCTGATGCAGCTGCTGACGCTCACCGCGATGGAGCCGCCTAACGCATTCGACGCCGATGCCGTGCGCGGCGAGAAGGCCAAGGTGCTCGGCGCGATTCACCCCATCGCGCCCGAAGACGCCGACGACATGTCGGTGATCGGACAGTACGACGCGGGTGAAGTGAACGGCGAGCACGTGATCGCGTACCGCGACGAGCCCGGCGTCGCCAAGGACTCGCGGGTGCCGACTTACGCCGCCATCCGGTTCACGGTGGACAACTGGCGATGGCACGGTGTGCCGTTCTTTCTGCGGTCGGGCAAGCGTCTTGCCAAGCACGCCACTGAAATCGCCGTGCAGTTCAAGGAGCCGCCGCACTCGCTCTTTCGCATCCGCGGCGGGTTGCCGATCGAGCGCAACGTGCTCGTGATGCGCATCCAGCCGGACGAAGGCATTTCGTTGCGATTCGAGACCAAGGTGCCCGGCGTGGATGTGCAGATGGCGCCGGTCCGCATGGTGTTCAACTACGCCGACGCGTACGGGCAGTCGGCGCACCCGGCATATGAAACGCTGCTGCTCGACTGCATGTTGGGCGACGCCACGTTGTTCGCCCGCTGGGACGAGGTGGAAGCGTCGTGGCGGATCATCGATCCGATCATCGATGGGTGGAAGAATCCCGGCTTGGTGAAACTGCCGAACTACACCTCGGGCACCTGGGGGCCGTCGGCGGCCGACGCGCTGATGGCCAAGGACGGCGCGGCGTGGCGGGAGCCGTGACGGATGTGCGCGCGGCCGCCAAGCGCGACGCGGCCGTGCGCGCGGTCGAGGCCGTGCGCTCCGGCGCGGTCGTTGGGTTAGGCACCGGCAGCACGGCGGCGTTCGCGATCGAAGAGCTCGGCCGCCGCATCGCTGCCGGCGAGCTGCGAGACATCGTCGGCATCCCGACGTCGAACGCGTCACATCACCTGGCGCTCGAATACGGCATCCCGCTCACCACCCTCGAGCGCCACCCGCGCGTGGACGTCACTATCGACGGTGCCGACGAGATCGATCCCGCCCGCCGGGTGCTCAAAGGCGGCGGCGGCGCACTGTTGCGCGAGAAGATCGTCGCCACGCGCAGCGCGCGGTGGATTCTCGTCGTCGACCCGGGCAAGCTCGTGCCGCACCTCGGCGCGCGCTATCCGCTTCCGGTGGAAGTGGTCACGTTCGGCTGGCAGGCCCATTTGGACGCGCTGCGTGCGTTAGGCGCGGAGCCGATGCTGCGGTTAGGCGGCGCCGAACGCCCATTCCTGACCGACGAAGGCCACTACCTGATCGACGCGCGCTTCCCGAACGGCATTGCCGACCCCGACGCCGTGCACCGCGAGCTGCGCGCGCGCCCCGGTGTGGTCGACACCGGCCTGTTCCTCGGACTCGCCGCCGAGATCATCGTGGGCGCCTTCAGTCCGCCTTAACAGGTTCTCGCCCACGGAATCAGGTCCAGCCGCTCGTAAGGAATCGGCTGACCCGTCTTCTCGCACGTGCCGTATTCTTCCGGCCGATGGTACAGCCGCTCCAGCGCCGCATCGATTTCCTCGAGCTCGAACGATTGTCGCGCCGCGTTGGACGCATCCAGCTCCTGATCTTCCGTGTCGGTTCCCAGATCGGCCAGGTGCACCGGCGCCGCGGACAACTCGCCTGATTCATCACGCAGCGACGACTCGGTCTTTGCGTGATAGCGCGCGAGATCGCGCGCCACGCGCTCTCGCTCCTCGAGTAGCCGTTTGCGAAAGTGTTCGAGTTGTGCTTTGGTGAGGGGCATTTGTAAGGCGGACTGAGGACGGAACTAAAGGGCGAAAGAGCGAAAGGCGGACAAAACGGACGTACCGGACGAGACCGGACAAGCAAAAAGTTCATCCGGACGTGTCCGGCCTGTCTTTCCTTGTCCGCCTTCACGCATCGATCGCGCCAAGCACGCCGCGAAAACAGTGCAGGTGACACCCTCTTGATCGGCAGTATCCGGCGTTGTCTTTGTCTGTCCGCCTTTCTGTCCAGCTTTACCCCTCCACAACGACAGTGTAGTCTACGCCTTCCCAGCGCTGCTCGGCCGGCCAGAAAAGCGTGAACACCACCTCGTCGTCGATACCGAGACGTTCGGTGGGCAGGTCGGCGACGAAGACGCCGAGTCCCGTCGCCTGCGTCGGCGTGTCAGTCGTGGTGCGCCAACCGTCGGCGCTCCAGTGAACCATCGCTGGAGCGAGCACTTCGATGCGCAGTGTTCTGCCCTGCGGCATGCGCCGTCGCTTGAGGTTGAATCGCCACGCCGCGAATTGCGATGGCGTGCGCTGCAAGACGTAGCGTTGCGCGGTGAGCGACGGCGTGTCGAACACGCGGCCGTCGGCAATCGAGCGGCAGAGCTTGATGTGTTCGGCGTGCGCCCACACGAGCGGCATGGCTGAGCCTGCGGGACGCCCGTTGAAGAGCTCGAGGTCGGGAATGTCCGGCGCGTCCCAGACCTGCTCGGGAATCATCCCGGTGTTGCTCGCGGACTTCTCCATGATGCGCAGCAGATCGAGCGCACGCTCTGGGCGGCCGGCGGCGAGCTCGTAATGTGCGCGTTCGCCGGTGAGCAACGGCCAGCAGCGTCCGATGCCGCCGCCGTTGTACGGCGACCCATCGTCGTATTCGCCATAGCGGTCGCCCGTGTAGCGGCGCCATCCCGGACCGTAGGGCAGTTCGCGCTTGAGCACCGCGTCGATCGCGCGGACGGTGTTGACGATGCGCGGGTCGTCGGCGGCGCGGAGCCCGAATCTGACTAACGCCAGCGCGTCCGGGCTCACCACCATGCTCGACTCGGCGTCGATGTCGGGCAGGGTCATCTTGATGGGGACGAAGCCCTGCCTGGGCGACGCGGCCGTCTCGGCGGCGACCGGCGCGATGCGCACGTAATAGCCTTCGATGCCTAACTTGCGCGCCAGCTCGGTGTCGGCGGCATACGTCCAGCGCTCGATGTCGTCGTTCCATCCATCGGCCGTCTCGCGCAAATAGCGCGCGACCGCCATCTCGCCGTGCTGCTCGGCCAGCTGCGCCGCGGCGAGGAGCGCCGCGATTTCCACGGCCAGCGTGAACGGCGACAGGCCGGCGTTCTCCTCCCACCGGTCCTGCGGCGTGCCCGGCCCGCAGCGCGCGATGAAGGCCGCCGCACGCCTAACGATCGGCCACACGCGCTCGAGGTCGTCCAGCGACAGCTCGTCCTCGCGCTGCAGGAGATCGACGAGCAGGATCGGGAACGCTGCTTCGTCCAACTGGACGCCGTTCCAGTAGGGCACACCGTCGAGCCACATGTTCTGCGCCCAGTGCCCGTCGGCTTCCTGCGTGGCCGCCAGATAGTTGAGCACGCGGTGCGCGTCCTGCGTCGCGCCGGCGGCGAGCAGTCCGCCGGCCGCCTCGACGAGATCGCGCGGCCACACGAGGTGGTAGCCGCCGAGATCGTTGTCGCCCTTGGCGAACCCCCACGGGATCGACAAACTCGCGATGATCGCCGACGCGAATCGCTTGGACTCATGGACGCGCAGGGCCGCGGAGCTGACGCCGCGCACCTTGGGATCGCCCGGCATGCCCGGCTTGTTGGTCACGAGCGCATGCTGCCACTGCTGCCAGCCGTGCGCGTACGCCGCGTGTGCCCGCTCGAATCCGTGATAGATGGCCGAGCGCGCGGCGAATGCGGCCTTGGCCTCGTCGCGGCCGAAGCCTAACGCGAGCAGGAACTCGCCGTCGCATGCGGCAATGTCGATCTCGCCCGTGAGCGCCACGTTGCCCGAGTCGGCCACGTCGTAGCGCCACGTGAGCTTCTTGTGCGCCTCGAGGTCCTGCCAGCCGTCGGACACACCCACGAAGCCGACGCTGCGCGCGAGCCACGGCGCGTTGCACGCCAACGCGAGTGCGTAGTCGGCGCGGCGTGCGAACAACATCGGCATGCCCTTGTAGTCGTCCAGCCAGGCGATGTTCTCTGCGCCGCGGCAGCCGAGGTGCGGCGAGAGCAGCACGTAGAGGTGGTAGTCGCTGAGCGAGCCGCGCTGGACAATGAATTTCGTTTGCTGGAGCACCGCGTCGTGCCGGACTGATGCCACCACGTGCTTGTCGATGCGATACCGGAGGTGTTCGCACGTATTGCGCAGCCGGAATCCGGGCACGCCGGGCGCGATGTGCGCGATCTCGTGCGACGCGTGGCGTTTCTCTTCGGAGAAGAACTCTTCGCCGTCGGTGACGAGCATGCCCATGTCGCGCGTGCACGGCATGTCGACATCGGGGAAATAGATCTCGTTGAAGATGCCGTGGCTGAGCGTGAACCAGACGTGGCTCGAGCCGGAGATCGCCGAGCCGACGCCGGACTTGGCGCTCGATGTCCACCGCGGTTCGATGCCGGGCGCGCCGGGCGCCATGCGTCGATTGTCGGTCATCACAATGGGGTGAGAAGAGGAGAGCTCGTCGCACGGGCGATGGACTCCAGCCCGCGCCATTCTCTCATCGGAATGTACGCGCCGCGCGTGAGGCGTGCACTGCCCGATGGAAGGTCGCGAGTGCGATTTCGCGGGAGTAGAGACCTGCATCGGAGACCCGCGAATGGCCCGCCTCTTGATCTAGCTGAGCGTGTCGGGAAGATTCGTCGCGTCGGCGGGTATCCGTCTCGGGAGGAGCGATCCATGAAGCGCTTCGCGGTCGCGCTCGCTTTGAGCGCAGTGGCGGCTGTGTCGGTGGCGGGCTTGGGAGCCTGCGCACATCATCGGCCATCCGAAGACGCCCGGGGCGCACCGGCATATCTCACGGTCCGCAATCAACTGCCGTTGGGCTATCAGCTCTATGTGACCGACGGCAGTCAGAATCTCGACGTCGGTACGATCTCACCGCTCCAGACGGTCGAGATCCGGGTGCCGCGGCGCGTCGTGTACCCGGGCGCGCGTCTGGCGCTCGTGGCGGTGCCATCCGTGAGCGGCCGTACGCAGCGCATCCGGTTCGTCATCAGCCCCGGTGCGACCGAGCAAATCATCCTCGGCCGTTAGGCCGAAGCGGCGCCGCTCGGCCCGGGCGTCCCTCGGCGCTCAGCCGTTAGGCGGGGTGGTTCGCGCCACACCCGGGCTCTGGCGCGACGACCGACCACGATCGGGTCGCTAAGCGGCGAGCCTAATTCGCGTGCGCGCTGCCTCAGCTTCCCGCCTCATCACATTTTCCTGACATCATGCCGAGCTCGTCTGGTTACGCCGACCAGCGACGTGCTAACGCAAGGCCGAGCTCGGCTCCCATTTGTCAAGAATCGGTCAAGCCTCTGTGAATCCTGCCCGCCGCGCGCTGTCTGCGCTGTGACCCCGCTTCATCATACCTGCCGGCACACGGCGCGATGCGTCACCGCGCCTAACGTGACATCGGCGGTTCCGAAGAATGCGTTCCCCACGCCGCCGATGCCGTTCACCTACCACGGACGCGACGCGCACAGGAGGAAGGCATGGACCGAGGACTTCGTCAAGCATCGCGACTCGCACTCGCGCTCGTTCTGGCGCCCGCCGTGCTCGCGGCCCAGGACGTCGTGCAAGGCCACGTTCGCGGCGAGGGCGGAACCCCGCTGGCCAACGCCACCGTCGTCATCCAGGGCACGAGGCTGGGCACCATCGCTGGTGACGACGGCCAGTTTCACATCAACCTGCCCAGCGGTGAGGTCGGCCAAACGGTCACCATCGCCGCACGCCTCATCGGCTATCGCGAGCACGCCACGAGTGTGAAGCTCTCTGCAGGCACCAACGTCGTGGACTTCACGCTCGAAGCGGCGCCGGTCCAGCTGCAGGGAATGGTGGTCGTCGCCGAGGGACAGGAGAAGCAGAAGAGCCAACTCGGCACCTCCACGCAATCGGTGAGTGCCGACCAATTGAACACCGCCCACACGGACAACTTCCTCAATCAGTTGGGCGCCAAGGTCTCCGGTGTCGAGATCACCTCGCCGGGCACGCAGGGCGGCTCGGTCGACATCCGCATTCGTGGGTCGAACTCGATCACCGGTGATAACAATCCGCTATTCGTCGTCGATGGAATTCCGATTCGGAATCGGAACCGCGGCAGTTATTTCAATCAAGGCGGTGCGGACGCCAATGGCGGATGGGACTACGGCAGTACGATCAGCGACATCAATCAGGACGACATCGCGTCGATCACCGTTTTGAAGGGACCGAATGCGGCAGCGTTGTACGGCGCCGAGGCGGCCAACGGCGCCGTCATCATCACGACCAAGCACGGCGCCAACAGCGACGGTAAGATTGAAACGCGCCTGACGACGAGCTACTCGTTTGACAAAGTCGGCATTCTCCCCGACTTCCAAAACGAGTACGGACAGGGCTCCGCCGGGCAGTTCAGCTACTATGACGGAGAGGGCCACGGCATCGCGGACGGAGATGACCAGAGCTACGGTCCACGGCTCAATGGCCAGCCCATCGATCAGTTCACCGGGCCGGGCCAGCCGTGGATCGCGCATCCGAATAACGTCGCCTCGTTCTTCAACACCGGCGGCACCACCGACATCGACTTGTCGGTGAGCGGTGGCACCAACGCCGCGAACGCACGCATGGCGGTCGGAGTGCAGAACGTCGACGGCGTCGTGCCGAACAACTTCTTGCACAAGTGGACGAGCTCTCTCGCCGGCAATCTCAAGATCGGCAACAAGCTCACCACGAATGCCAGCCTCGAGTTCCTGCGCAACAATGGACTCAATCGACCCGGCGTCGGCTACAACGCCGGCATTCTCGAAGGGCTCGACGTGTGGTTCGGTCGCCAAGTGGACATGGCGGCGCTCAAGGCCAACTACAACAAGTTCGACGCATTCGGCAATCGCTACAACTGGAACACCAACTATCACAGCAACCCGTACTTCCTGCAGTACGACAATCCGCAGTCCGATACGCGCAACCAGTACATCGGATCGGTGAGCGCGACGTATCAGATCACCGACTGGCTGTCGGCAACGGGGCGCGCGGGCGGCAACATCTTCAACACCACCAACTCCCAGGACATCGCGTCGCAGAATACGAGTTGGGCCGGGGCCGGATTCGCCAAGTTGGGCTATGCGGGCGCATTCACGCTCTACAACGACAACCAGACTGATTACACGACCACGGCGCTGCTCAATGCCACCAAGCAGCTCACGAGCCGGCTGCAGGTCGATGGCCTCCTCGCTGCCGCGGAGAACAAGCAGTCCTTCGCCGACAATCAACAGCAGACGTTAGGCATTTCTGTTCCGGGCATCTACAACGTGAGCAACGCGGCCATCGCGCCGACGCTCGACCAGTACGCCGAAAAGCTGCAGACGAACAGCGTGTTCGGGTCGGCGTCGTTCACGTGGGATCAGTGGTGGACCGTCGAAGGCACGGCGCGCAACGACTGGTCGTCGACGCTGCCGGCGAACAAGAATTCGTATTTCTACCCGTCCGTGAACACCTCGGTCATCCTGACGAACGCGATCCCGTCGCTCAAATCGAACGTGCTCTCCTACGTCAAACTGCGCGGCGCGATCGCCAAGGTCGGCAGCAGCGCGCAGCCCTACTCGCTGGCCACGACGTTCAACGGGCAATCGACGAAATTTGCGGGGCAGCAGCTGTACTCGCTCGCCGATGCACTGGCCAATCCCGATCTGAAGCCGGAAATCACGCGGTCCGACGAAGTCGGCGCCGAGATCGGTCTGTTCGGCGACCGCGCGAGCATCGACATGTCCTACTACGACAAGGCGACGTCGAACCAGATCATCGCGGTGCCGGTATCGCCGACCACCGGCTACCAGGAGAAATGGATCAACGCCGGCAAAATCACGAACAAAGGATTCGAAGCGCTGCTCAACCTTACGCCGGTGCGCACCCACGCCGGCACGTTCGAGTGGAACACGACCTTCAGTTTCGCGATGAATCGCAGCAGGGTCGACGCGCTGTCTCCAGGCATCGAGACGATCGTGCTCGGAAGCTCGTGGGCGTTGAACGTCGAAGCACGAAAGGGTCAACCCTACGGCGCACTGTACGGATACACCGAGCTGCGTGACAGTGCCACCGGGCAACTGCTGCTTTCTGGCGGCCTGCCGCAGATCGGGCCGCAAAAGGTACTGGGTACGGTGCAGCCCGACTGGACCGGCGGGTGGAACAACGAATTCCGCATCAAGAACGTGACGCTCTCCGCCTTACTCGACATCCATGAGGGCGGATCGATCTTCAGCGTCACGAACTTTTTCGGCGTGGAAACCGGCGTGCTCGCCTCGACCCTGCACGGCCGCGAAAAGGACTGGAACGATCCTGGGCTGGTGATCAAGGGCATCGACCAAGCCACGGGACAGCCTAACACGACGGTCGTCACGACCGAGGAATACGAGCAGAGTTTGTTCGAGATTCACCAGCCGTTCGTGTACAAGGACAGCTACATCAAGCTCCGCGAGGTGCGTGCTGGCATCGATGTGCCGCGCTCGCTGACCGGCATGATGCACGTATCGCAACTGAACATCGCCGTCTTCGGCCGCAACCTCTGGACCGATACCAAAGTGCCGAACATCGATCCGGAGTTTGCCATGCAGGCCGGCAATTTCCAGGGTGTTGAATTCGCCGCGCTGCCTAACGTGAAGTCGATCGGTATCTCGCTCCAGGTCACGCCCTAACCACCACGAATCGGAGAGACACGCATCATGAAAACGCACATCGTCTCGCTCGTGGGTGGCCTCGCACTGGCGGTTGGTACGCTGGCCTGCGATAACAGCAGCTTGCCCACGATCAACACAAACCCGAACAACCCGATCGACGCACCAGCGGGTCCCGTGTTCACGAATGCCGTCGTCACCGGGGCACACTGGGTGGGGAACGGACGCGATCTCCGCTCGACGGAGTGGATCACCCAGCATCTCGCGGAAGCACAATACCCGCAGGAAGACCAGTACTCCCGCTTGCAGGGGCCGGACACCTACACGTGGTTTGACGCCGCCTACTATCAGGAGCTTCAAGATCTCCGCAAGGTGATCCAGAAAGGAGAAGCCGAGCAGAATCCAAAGATCTGGGGACCGGCGACGGTCATGCAGATCTGGGTCTTCGAGTACATGACCGACCTCTGGGGAGACATCCCGTACTCGCAAGCGCTCGGTCTCGACTCCATCGGCGGCACGCTCACGCCCGCCTACGACAAACAACAGGACATCTATGCATCGTTCTTTACGCGCCTTACGGCGGCTGTCCAGGCCATGGAAACGCCGAGCGATTCCTCGAGCCTCGGGACGGCGGACCCGTTGTACGGTGGAGATGTCACGAAATGGGTGAAGTTCGCAAACTCACTTCGCATGCGGCTGGCGATGCGGATCGTGAACGTCGATCCGGCCGACGCCAACACGCAGCTCGCGGCGGCGCTCGCTGATCCGGGCGGCGTCTTCACGAGCAACAACGACAACGCACAAATCTCGTGGCCCGGCGATGGTCAGTTCGACAATCCGTGGGCAGACAACTTCGAGACCCGCGACGACCACCGGATGTCGCAGACGCTCATGAACGCGATGTTGGCGAACGACGA
This sequence comes from Gemmatimonadaceae bacterium, assembly GCA_036273715.1. Taxonomy (NCBI): domain Bacteria; kingdom Pseudomonadati; phylum Gemmatimonadota; class Gemmatimonadia; order Gemmatimonadales; family Gemmatimonadaceae; species Gemmatimonadaceae bacterium. Next base: position 194,397 of record DASUHB010000069.1, on the reverse strand, counting down.
TCCGCGCATTCCCATCTATGCGCAGCCGGTCCAGGATTCGTCGCTCTTCCCCGGCGGCTACGGCGGGATGCCTAACGGTCTGTCGCAGGCGGCGGCGGGCGCGTATCTCAATACGGCGTCGCGCCCGGGCGTCATCTTCTATCCTGGGGCCACCTCCTATGGCACCTACGGCGACGGCTCCGGCCTCAAGTATCCGTCGAAGCTGATGACGTACGCCGAGGTGATGTTCATCGAGGCCGAAGCCGCCGAACGAAGCATGGGTGGACTGACCCCTGCGCAGGCGGCGACTGACTACTACGCCGCCATCCAGGCATCGATGGATCAGTGGGGTGTCACCGACCAGGCGGCGGTCGTGACGTTCCTCGGCAAACCAGGCGTGGCGTATACGCCGGGCACGCCGGGCCTCGATGAAATTGCCGTACAGAAGTGGATCGCACTCTACGGTGACGGCACGCAAGCCTGGGCTGAATGGCGCCGCACCTGTCAGCCAGTGACGCTGCACGCGGGCCCAGCGGCGATCGTCAACTTCATTCCCCGACGCTTCGAATATTCACAGACGGAATACACGACAAACGCCGCCAATGTGCAGGCTGCATTGACGGACATGGGCGGCCCGGATGACTTTGCGACGCGAATGTGGTGGGACTCGAATCCGACCGCAGCGCCGACGCATACGTCCAGCTGCAACGAGCCGACCGGCCCGTGAAGCGCGCCTCACGCTCGTGAAGGATCGGAAGCCCCCCGCGATCATCGCGGGGGGCTTCTGTTAGTCCACCGTGCGAAGAAAGATCAGGATCACGCCGTAGGGATCGCTCAGATAGCCTCGTGGCTCACCGGACGGATAGATCTCTACGCGATCGATGTCCAGGGCGTTCACCATGTCGAGGATGCACGTGTTCGTGGCACGCTGCCCGTCCACGTAGATCGCGGGATTCGATGGGGTGACGATCGTGGCGCGGCCGCGGAGATACACGTCCGGGCAAGGCTGATCGTCCACGATCTGAACTGAAGGAATGCGCGCCTTCAGGAGCGTCAGCAACGACCGGCTCTGCTGACTCAGGATGTTGCCGCTCAAAATGATCGCGTCGCCGGCGCTCTGCACATCAGACCGCGCAGGCCCGGCGCGCGTCTTCGGCGGCGCGTGGCCCGCGCAGGCGAACGCCAGAGCCGTCGCGGCGAAGACCGCCGCGCTGCAGCACACCGAGCCTCGCATTCGACCCCCCAGGCGTCATCGCCTAACGACGGGAAACCAACGGGCATTCAGGCCTGCAGGCGGTACCCGGTCTTGCGCACCGTCAAAATATGCCGGGGGACCGCGGGATCGCGCTCGAGTTTCCCGCGCAGATTCGCCACGTGGGTGTCGAGCGTGCGACTCACCACGTCCGACTCGTAGCCCCACACTTCCTTGAGCAGCTCCACACGCGCGGCCGCTGCTCCGTCGCGCCGAATGAGCGCCAGCAACAACTCCAACTCGAGGGGAGCCAACTGCACCGGCGAGCCGGAACGCCGCACCTCGCGCGTCGCGGCGTTCACCTCGACGTCGCCAAAACGGAAGGTCACGCGGAAGGTCTGGGCGCTGTGCTGACTCGGCCGCCGCGCGCGGGTGCGCTCGATGAGTCGATCCACGCGCGCCAGGAGCTCGGGCGCCCCGATTGGGCACACCGCCTCCTGGTCGGCGCCTAACCGAAACGCCTGGACTCGATCCGCCTCGCGCCACTCCGTGCTCAACGCGAGCACGGGAACCTCGTCGCGTTCGTCCCGCAGATCGCGAAGGAACTGAAAGCCCGACGTGCGCGGAAGGGCCAGATCGACCACCACCAGATCCGCGCGCGGAAACGAGCGCACGCGATCCATAGCGGTTTCGACACTGGCGGCTGCCTCGACGAGGTGCCCTCCGGTCTCCAACGTCCTCACGAGCCAATCGGATGCTGTCCGATCTTCTTCGATCACGAGCACCATCGTCATGCCGCCACCTCGCGCAACGTACTCAGCCTCCATGCGTACGTGCTGTCCGCCAATCCTCACCGGGCCTTCGCCACACCAATGGCGATGTTCACCAGTCGCCGGTGGAACGTCACCAAGATAATCTTATGGCAGAATTTCGCGAGCACTCCGCCATGGGTGCGATGACATTCCTATGACATTGCAGAGCCCGTCAACGGCCGGCGGCGGGCGTGCGGTGTGGCCGTCGGTTGCGCAAGCCGGTACCTTCTCCCGGCCAAGCTCACTCAAACGGCGCGCCTCGCGCCACTAACTGCCACGACATGACACGTCCGGCCATTTCGCGTTGGGTTCCAGCGTTCCTCGCCGCCGTGATTGCGGCCACGCCCGCGGCGATCACCGCACAAGCCAAGCAGAACACAGACACGTCCACCGCTCCCGCGGCACAGCCCGCCAAAGGCAAAGCTCCGCGCAAAGCCGCCGCCGATACGTCGGCCGACACCACCGCATCCACCGCGAGCATCGATTCGCTCTCGTGGCTCGGCATCCGAAACATCGGCCCAACCGTGGCCGGCGGCCGCGTTGCCGCCGTCGTCGGCGTCCCAGGGCAGCCCAACGTCTACTACGTCGGTCCGAGCGGCGGCGGCGTGTTCAAGACCACCGACGGCGGCATCTCCTGGAAGGCGGTGTTCGAGAAGCAGCCCGAGGCGTCCATCGGCGCCATCGCCCTCGCGCCTAACAATCCGAACATCGTCTGGGTGGGCACCGGCGAGGGCAACATCCGCAACGATGTGCTCGATGGACACGGCGTCTATCTGTCAACCGATGCGGGGCAGAGCTGGCACTTCATGGGCCTCAAGGACGCCGGCCAGATCTCCCGCATCGTGATCGACCCCACCAACAGCGACCGCGTCTTCGTGGCCGCCATCGGGAACGCGTGGAAGCCTAACGCAGAGCGCGGCGTCTTCCGGACGACCGATGGCGGACGTACCTGGAAGAAGGTCCTGTTCGTCAACGACACCACGGGCACCTCCGACCTGGTGATGGAACCCGGCAATCCGAGCGTGCTCTTCGCCGGCATGTGGCAGGTGCGGCGCTTCCCGTGGAACCTCGAAAACGGCGGGAAGGGGAGCGGGCTCTGGCGTTCCACCGACGGCGGCGACACCTGGACGCGGCTGCACGAGGGCCTCCCCGACGGGCCCTACGGACGCATCGCGTTAGGCACCTCGAAATCGGATCCGACGCACGTCTACGCGCTCGTCGAGGCCAAGTCCGGGCTCCTCTGGGAGACGCACGACCTGGGCGACCACTGGTCGTCGGTGAGCGGCAACCACGCCCTCGACGTGCGGCCGTTCTACTTCTCGCGCATCGACGTCTCGCCCACCGACGACCGCCGCGTGTACTTCTCGTCGTTCCAGCTCATGGAGAGCCGCGACGGCGGGCACACCGCGCACGAGATCGATGGCAACGTCGTGCACCCGGATCACCACGCACTGTGGATCGATCCCACCGACGGCAACCGCATGATCCAGGGCAACGACGGCGGCGTGTACGTCAGCCACGACGCCGGCGCCAGTTGGCGCTACCTCAACAATCTGCCCATCGGCCAGTTCTACATGGTGGCCGCCGACTCTCGCCAGCCGTTCCGGTTGTGCGGCGGGTTGCAAGACAACAACGCGTGGTGCGGGCCGTCGAGCAATCAGGTCGAAGGCGACGGCAGCGGGGCGGCGTGGTACACCGTGACCGGCGGCGATGGCGAGTACGCCGTGCCGGCGCCCAGCGATTCGAACATCATTTACGTCGACTCGCAGAACGGGTTCGTGACGCGCCTCGACCTCAAGACCGGCGTGTCGCGGCTCATCCGGCCGTACATCCCGGGCGTCGAGATGCAGGCGCCATCCAGCCTCAAGTATCGCTTCAACTGGACATCGCCCATCGCCGTCTCGGCGACTAACGCGGACGAAGTGTTCCTGGGCGGCAACGTGCTCTTCAAGAGCACCGACGGCGGCGCCCACTGGGCCGAGATCAGCCCCGACGTCACGCGCAACGAGAAGAGCCGCCAGGTGACGAGCGGCGGGAACGTCGAGTACGACATTTCCGGCGCCGAGACGTACAACACGATTCTCGCCATCACGATCGCGCCGACCGACACGAACGTCATCTGGTTAGGCACCGACGACGGCAACGTCCAGGTGACGAAGGACGGCGGCAAGACGTGGACGAACGTGCGGCCCAAGGTGAAGGGACTCCCGGACGAAGGCCGAGTGTACCAGGTGGGCGTGTCGCCGTTCGACCCCGGCACGGCGTACATCACGCTCGACTACCACGAGTTCGGCGACGACACACCGTACGTGTTCAAGACCACGAATTACGGCGCGAGCTGGACGTCCATCTCGCACGGACTGCCCGCGTATCCGGCGCACGTCGTGCGCGAGGATCCGGCGCAGAAGGGATTTCTCCTGTTAGGCACGGACAACGGGCTCTGGTACTCCCGCGACGCCGGCGCGACGTGGAAGACCATGGCGAGCGCGTTCCCGACCGCCGCGGTGTTCGACATTCTCTTCGTGAAGCACACGCGCTCGGTGGCCATCGCGACGCACGGGCGCGGCCTCTTCATGCTCGACGACATCGCCCCGCTCGAAGCGTTGACCCCGCAGGTGGCCTCATCGGCGTTCCACGTGTTCGACGTGTCGCCGGCCACACTCTGGCACGCGAACGAGTACGGCGGGTCGCCGGCATCGGCTTTCCACGCGCCGAGCGCGCCGCGCGCGGCCGTGATCCGGTACTGGCTGAGCAAAAAGCTCGAGCCTAACGCAGTGCAGAAAGCCCGGCACGAGGGCGCGGTGCGCATCGCCATCCTCGATGCGCAGGGCGACACCGTGTTCACCGGGGACGGCGGCGCCAAGGCCGGGATGAACGCGGTCGACTGGCGGTTGGACCACAAGGGCCCGACCAAGCTCGCGATCGCGCCGCCCCCGCCTCCCGGCGCCGGCGAGGACGACGGGTTCCCCGGCCCGGATGTCCTGCCCGGGACCTACACCGCGGTCGTGACGGCCAACGGACAGACGGAGCGGCGCCCGGTGGACGTGCGGTCCGATCCGCACCTGTCGTACGATCTGGCGGCGGCGAAGGAGCAGCTGGCCACGGCAATGGCGTTCCGCGACGAGGTGTCGTCGGCCAACGCGATCCTGAACGGGCTGCACAGCCTGAGGCGCCAGCTGGCCGGCGTCGATTCGACGGCGGTGGCGCTCGCGCCTAACGGAATCGTGTCCGACACGACCGTGATGCATGCCGCCCACGAGCTCGACGACAAGGCGAAAGCGCTGATGGATTCGATGTACAATCCGAAGCTGCAGCGCGAAGCGCCGGAGGATGACATCCACTATCTGCAGGGCTTCTACGATCAGTTGGTGGGCGTGGGCTTCGGCGTACAGTTCGTCTACGATCAGGCACCGAGCGATCCGGTGAAGGCGGAGCTGGCGCGAGTGAAGGCCGACCTCGCGTCGTATCAGTCGAAGTACGACGCGCTGGTGAAGACGGATGTGCCCGCGTTCAACGCGGTGGCGTCGAAGGCCGGGATGCCGGGCGTGAAGCTATAATATAGTAGGGAAACAGATGCCGGCGGTGAACGATGGCCGCCGGCTGTTTCTACTTTATGACACAAAGTACTTGACAGATGAGGGACGCGCCGTATCTTCCAGACATGCCCGTTGCCCTCCACGACCGCGCGATCGATGACCTCCGGTTCATCCGCGAGACGATGGAAAGTGCGTCATCGTTCACGGCCGTGTCCGGGTGGGGCGAGGTGGCGATCGGCGTCACCGCGGTAGCCGCGGGACTCGCCGCCCAGGGGCCGCCGAACACCGGCCGCTGGTTAGGCATCTGGATCGCGGAGGCCGGCCTCTCGATCGTCATCGGCCTCGCGGCGTCGGCCTGGAAAGCGCGGGCGGCCAAGCTGCCGGTGGTGTCGCCGCCGCTCAGGAAGTTCGTGTTCGGGTTCGCGCCGCCGATCGTGGCCGGCGCGATCATCACGGCCGCGGCGTCACGGTTAGGCATCATGGACACGCTGCCCGGACTCTGGCTCGTGCTCTACGGCGCGGGCGTGATGACGGGAGGAACGTTTTCGGTGCGCGCCGTCCCGGTGATGGGCGCGTCGTTCATGCTCCTCGGCGCCGTCGCACTGTTTGCGCCGGCCGCCTGGAGCACGTGGCTGCTCATCGCCGGATTCGGAGTGCTGCACGTGGTCTTCGGTGTGATCATCGCCAGGAGGTACGGTGGCTGATTCCAACACGGCTCGGCATCGCCGGCCCGAGCAGGGCGGGGAGGCGTCGCGCGGCGGTCGTTCGTTAGGCGCCGTGCGCCCCGACGCGCCCGCCGGCTCGGCCGAATCGCGCGTGCTCGACTCGCTCATCCATCACCGCATGCGGTTGGGCATCGTGAGCGCGCTGGCGGCCGAAGAGTCGCTCACGTTCAACGAGCTCAAGGCGCTGCTCCGCACGACGGATGGCAACCTGAGCGTCCATGCGCGCAAGCTCGAGGACGCGCAGTACGTGACCGTCACCAAGCGGTTCGAGGACCGGCGCCCGCGCACGGACTACCGGCTCACCGCGGCCGGCCGCAAGGCGTTGCAGCGGTACCTGGACCACATGGAAGCGCTCATCCGGGCGACGCGCGATACGCTGGAGCGCTGAATTTTTTTTTCTCCATCCACTTTATGCGACCAAGCACTTTGATCACATCCATCCCGCCCGGCCTCCACGTCGCCGTCATCATGGACGGCAACGGTCGGTGGGCCGTCGCCCGCGGACTGCCGCGAGCCGCCGGCCACCGGCGCGGCGCGGAAACCGTCCGCACCATCGTCGAGGCCGCACCGGATTTGGGCATCCGCACGCTCACGCTCTATGCGTTCAGCTCCGACAACTGGCGGCGGCCCGAGCGCGAGGTGAGCGCGCTCATGCGACTGTTCCGCACCTACCTGCGCGCGGAGACCAAGCGCCTCCTGGCCAACGGCGTTAGGCTGACGGTGATCGGCCGGCGCGACCGCCTCGAGATCCCGGTGCGCAGCGCCATCGAGGCGGCCGAAGCCGCGACCGCGGGCGGCACGACGGTGCACTTGCGGCTGGCGATCGATTACTCCTCCCGCGACGCGATCGCCGCGGCCGCGACCCGAGCGGCGCGCGCGTCCGGCGGCTGCTTCACGAGCGAGTCGCTGTCCGCTGCGTTAGGCGAGGCCTACGGCCCCGACGCGTCCGACGTCGACTTGCTGATTCGTACCGGCGGCGAGCGCCGCTTGAGCGACTTCCTGCTCTGGGAGTGCGCCTACGCCGAGCTCTGGTTCAGCGACATCATGTGGCCCGCGTTCTCGGCCGCCGATCTTGCCGGCGCGGTCGCCGACTTTCACCGCCGGGAGCGCCGGTTCGGCGGCCTCGTGGCCCAACCCGTCGAGGCGCCCGCAGCGCGGGCGGTGTGACACGACGATGCCAGCGTCCGCGGTTCCGGAAACGCGTTCTCCCATGCCGTCTGCTGCCGGCCGGCCCGGGCCGACCCCCGGTGTCGCCGCCCTCGCGCGCACCGCATCGATCATCTGGCCGCCGGCCACGCTCGTCGCTGCGTTAGGCACGTGGACGTGCTTCGACGCGACGCCCGGGCTCAACTGGGCGCTCTGGACGTATGCGGCGGCGCTCGGGCTGGCCTGGGTGGTGCATCGCGCGCGCGGGCGCATCGGCCTGCCGGTCGGCGTCGCGCTCGCGGTTGCGTGCGCGCTTGCGTCCTGCATGGCGGTGACCGCCGATTTCGACTTTGCTCCCATCATCATGATGGGCGTTGCCGTGCTGCTCGCCCTCGGCGTCGCGCTCGCCGAAGGGGTGCCGCTCCGATCGATCGGCCCCATCGCGTTTGTCGTGACGCCGGTCGCCGGCGCCGCCCGTTCGATTCGCGAGGCCGCGCTCAGGCTCGCCGAGCTCGCGAGTCTACCCGGATCGGGAAGCGAACGGGCCCAGGCGCGCGTGCGCGGCGTCTTGTTGGCGATTCCGGTGGTCGGCGCGCTCGCACTGCTGCTCTCCGGCGCCGACCCGGTGCTGGCTCGATTGCGCGACGAGCTCATCGCGTTAGGCAAAGACGGCATGCTCGTTCCGCGGCTCGTGTTCTTCCTGGGCCTGGGAGCGCTCACCGTGGGCGCGTACGGGATTTCCATCCGCCGCTCGAGCAACCCGCCCGCGCGGGCCGCCGAATCGCGCCGCGGTCTGGGAGAGACCGAGCGATTCGTCGTGCTCGCATCGGTGGCCGCGCTGTTCGCGCTCTTCCTCGGACTGCAGGTTTCGTACTTCTTCGGCAACGTTGCCGGCTTGGCCGGTAGCGGCGTGACCTACGCCGAATATGCGCGCAAGGGCTTCGGCGAGATCACCGTTGCCGCGACCGTGGCGACCCTCCTGATCGTGTTCCTCGATCACCACGCGGCACGGAGCGACGCCGAAGCGAGAACGCGCGTGGCGGGCCTCGTGCTGATTTTTCTCGTGCAGCTCCTGCTCGACTCCGCGTACCATCGCGTCGTCTTGTACGAATCAGCCTACGGCTACACGGCGGCGCGCTTGTACGCCCGCGTGTACATGATCATCGTGTCGCTCGCGTTGATGGCGCTGGGCATCGAGACCTGGACCTCGATCGACGCGAAGCGGTTGGCGCGCCGGGTCGCGTTGATGGGTGCCGCCGCGGTGATCGGGCTCTGCCTCTGGAACCACGAGGCCTGGATCGCGCGCAAGAACATCGACGCATACACGGCAACCAGATTCTCCCGACTCGATACCCAGTACCTGTTGGGTCTGTCGCCGAACGCGGTTCCGGAAATTGTGAGCGCCTTGCCGCGGTTGCCCCAAGCGGATCGCGATTCGCTGTATAGCGGTCTCGTGGCCACTTACCGCGGACGCCTGCCGTCCCGCACACACTGGTACGAGTGGAATTTGCGTGCGGCTGCCGCAGCGCGCGCGCTGGGCTCGATCGGCATCACGACTGAGCACGTGCGTCCGAGCGCACCGAAAAAAAAATTGAGTCGCTGGGCGCGGTAGCAGCGTGCGAGCGGCGGCGTGGGAATGATGCTCCGTGCGCCGAAACGTTCGCACGTCTTCCCGCGCGGCATCGGATAATTATCGCCTACAAAGTAGGCAAAAACTCTCCGATGCTCTCGAAAAGACAGTTCGCGTGCGCCACCGGCGCCACCGAAAAATGGGTCGATAACGCGGGCCGCCTTCTGGGCCGCCGGTTCGACCGCACGGAAGGCGAAGCCCGCTGGCTCGGCCTGGTCTTCGAAATGGTGCGCTGTTCCCGCATGAGGATCTCTCGCGCCGCCGCGCTTGCGACCAAAGCGCTGCAGGCGAATTCGGGCGCGATCCCGCTGTCCCGCGACGCCGGCCTGCGCCTCCTGGTCGACCTCGACCGATATCACACCCGCTGCAGCCTACGGCTCTCGGCCGCCATGCTCGACGGGAAGTACCGGCGCGGACCATCGCCGTGGTACGTGCGACACCGAGCGCGAAGCCGGCCCGCCATTCTTTCCCATGCCACCGCAGTGGGCCTCGACACGCGTCTCCTGCGCGGGCTCGCGCTCGCGTCGCCGGCCATCCGGGCCCGAGCGTTAGGCGAAGAGGTCCGCGCGGTCCTGCGAGATCTGGTGATCAGTGGATTGCCCCATGTCGTGATCGGCGACGTCGCTGCCGTCCTGCGCGGCGTACCACGCAATCAGCCCCGCCTCGAAGTTTGCTACGCCGGCGATGGTATCGCGCGCGTCGCAGCGCTTGCCGCACACTGGAACGCGCGGCCCCTTGGGGTTCGGGACGAGTACCCGTTTGTCACCGACGAGCAAATCGTCCACGATGCGCCCGTGCTCGCGCTGGCGATCTACGGCGGTGCCGTCGTCTTTCGTCGCGCCTCGGATGCGGAATTCGCCGCGTTGGCCGCGGGATCCGACATCCTCGAGCTGGGCCATGCGCAACCTCGCGTGCTCCGGTTGGAGTCGCTGGCGTCGGCGTTGCGCGCGAGCCGTCGCCGGGTGCCGCTGCCCGCGATCCTTGAGCTCGAGGCCGCCCAAGTGGTCCTCCGTCGCGTAGATTGAAAGCGTGAATTACGCGCCCGAAACGCTCGAGGGCTGGTACGCCCTTCATCAGATCTACCGGGTGCCGGCGTCGCTGAGCGCGGACGTGGCGGCCCGGGACGGCATGTCGCGCGCGCTGGCCGACTTGGCGTGTCCGGCCGAGGGCGGCTGGACGGCGGCCGCATCGCTCGTTGGCTCGCGCGCCGACGTGATGCTCGTCCACTTCCGGCCGACCCTCGATGACATCGGCCGGGTGCAGCGCCGGTTAGGCAGCGAGGCGGTCGTCGAGCGGTCGAGCCTGGTCTACTCCTTCTTGAGTGTGACCGAGGCGGGGCTCTACCACCTGTCGGCCCGCCTGGCCAAGGAAGCAGAAGAGCGGGGCGGTGCGGTGGGCGACGACGCGTACCGCGACGCTCTCGCCCAACGATCGGCAGCCGAACTTGCGACTGCACACGTGCGGCGGCGGCTGTATCCACAACGCATGCCCGAGATGCCGTACGTCTGCTTCTATCCCATGTCGAAACGCAGGCAGCCGGGTCAGAATTGGTACGAGCTATCGCTCGAGGAGCGCAGCCGGCTCATGACGGCACACGGGATGGTCGGGCGCCGGTACGCGGGCCGGGTGGTGCAGGTCATCACGGGCGCGATCGGCCTCGACGCGTGGGAGTGGGGCGTCACGCTGTTTGCGCGCGACCCGCTCGACTTCAAGAAGCTCGTCACCGACATGCGCTTCGACGAGACGTCCGCGCGCTACGCGGAGTTCGGCGAGTTTTTCGTCGGCCGGTTGACCGCCGACGGCGAGTGGCCCGCCTAACGACGCATGCGGTTTCTCGACAACGGCGGCACGACCGATGCGACGCTCAATTTGGCGCTCGAAGAGTACGCGCTGCTCACCCTCGACCTCTCGGACAGCTACCTGCTGTTCTACGTCAATCGGCCGTCGATCATCATCGGCAAGCACCAGAATACCATCGAAGAGATCGACGCCGATTTCGTGGACCAGCACGACATCACGGTGGTGCGCCGCATTTCCGGCGGCGGCGCCGTGTACCACGATCTTGGCAACCTCAGCTTCAGCTTCATCACGCGCTACACCCCGCAGCGATTCAACAACTACGCCGAGTTCACCGGTCCGGTCGTCGAGGCCCTGCGCGAGTTAGGCGTGGCGGCGGAGCGCACCGGCCGGAACGACATCGTCGTGGAAGGGCGCAAGGTATCGGGCAACGCGCAGGTGGTGCGGGGCGACCGCATGTTCAGCCATGGGACGCTGCTGCTCGACTCGAACCTCGACGACGTCACGCGCGCGCTCAAGCCCAAGCCCGGCAAGGTGGAGTCCAAGGGCATTCAGTCGGTGCGGAGCAGGGTCGCGAACATCCGCGAGTTTCTCGGGGCGCCGCTGCCGATGGCCGATTTTCGGGCCGCGCTGCTCGCGCACCTGTTCCCCGGCGGCGGTCCTGTGCCGACCCACGAATTCTCGCCCGACGATCGCGCGCGCGTCGAAGAGCTGGCCAACGCGAAGTACCGGAGCTGGGACTGGAACTACGGCGAGTCGCCGCCCTTCAACCTGCAGCGGACACGTCGCTTTCCGAGCGGGGAAGTCGACATCCGCCTGTTCGTCGACGACGGGTTCATCAAGACGGCGAAATTCTTCGGCGATTTCTTCTCGAGCCGCGAGATCGCCGATCTCGAGCGCTGTCTAACTGGCGTCCGCTATCGCCGCGACGACCTCGCCGCGGCGCTGGGGCGGTGCGAGGCGGGCACCTTCGTGAGCGGCGTTTCCGAGACGGAGCTGCTCTCGCTACTGTATTGACCGGTCGGCCCCTCGGGCAAGGCCACAGTTAGACACGGCGGCGCCTGGCCTTTTGTCCGATCAAATACCCTTCGAAGATTCCGGCCGGGGCCGGGCGCCGCGCTTGCTCGGTGCCGCCTGGTGCGTTGCGCCGTACGTGTTGGGCGCTCGGACTCGCGGTTGCGGCCGGCGCCGCTGCACGCGCTGATTCGCTGTCGACACCGCCGGCACCCGCGTCGAGCGTTCGACGGATGCGTTCTCGCCTCTGCTGGACGACGACAATACGTCGACCGTCGCACTGCCCACACAGTCCGTGTCCGGAATCCGCATCCAGCTCAACACCGTACCACCCGGCTCAGGGAGCGTTAGGCGCGTCGGCCATCCGGTAGGTTGGACCCCCGTGCCGGTTGACCACGTTAGACAGGTGCCGAATAACGCCGATGCCGAAGCGGGGAACCGCCCGCCCGTGCGGCGGATTTCCAAGCTGACTGCTGCGCCGGGTACGACCGTGCGGTAGGACTCGGCGCCCAACGGCTCGGCTCGCCCGCCCTCGGGAGGTGCCCAATGACGACCTATCGTTCGCTCCGGATGCGTTCGACTGTTGTGCTCGCTATCGCCACTCTCGCCTTAGCGGCCTGTTCCAGCGATTCGGTCACCGGACCCACGACGAATCAGAACGCGCAGCTCATTCTTCGATTCGACTCCCTGCATAACGCCACAGCCGATGAAAGCCGATCGAGCGCCATGTTGGACATCGCGCAGATTCTGGCCGAGGGCGCTCCCGTTGCCACCGGAACCGTGATGGTGAACGGCGTCGCCGAGCAATATCACATGACGGCCGAGCTCCAGGTGCTGGATGAGCAGGGCGCTCCCGTGGATTCGCAGTACAGCGTGGCGGCATGGAAAGGCGACGGAACGGACAGCATCGTCGTATTCAACGCGAGCGCGGGATTCGTGGCCGTGCTCGTCGGTACGCCGGCCGGCTCGGGCGAATTCATCGGACAGGGCGCGCCGACGCTTACGTTAGGCGCGCCGGGTGCCGCCTGCGTGTCCTTTCTCTCGGTGACGCCGCCGGACGTCTCGGCGCCCACGCCGGTCACGTGCCAACGTCAGAGCACAACCGTCGCGTTCGACGCCGAATCGGTGGTCGGCAGCACGTTCGCGCTTCCGAGCCAGTCGGTGGCCGGCATCCGGCTCGAGGTGGAAATCCAGCCACCGGCTCCCTGAGTCATCGCCGTTGGGCATCTTGTCCGTTTGCTCGATTCTTCGTTTCGCGCCGCGAAGCGTCGAGTCGTGACGTCGTCGGAGGACAGGTCGTCGCTGGAGGATGCAACGAGTTCGTCTCTCGCCACAGGATGCGATGCGCAGCAGGTGTTCGGTTTACGGGCATCACGCGATTGCTTTGCATACGTCAGCCGCACAAGTCATTGGTTGCGGGCGGTCGCGTCGACATCAGGGCGCTCCACCGCCATGCTGACAGCGCCCAACAGTCGTGGACGACATGCCATCGGATGCATCGTCGCGGCGATCGCTGCGGTGGCGTCTTCGTGTAGCTCGGCGACCGGCCCAACCGTCGCCAGCAACGCGCAACTCATTGCGCGTTTCGCCTTACTCAGCAAGACAGCGCCAGCGGTCCACTCCAACCAGCTGCGTGCCATGGCGGCGCAGCTCGCTACCGGGCGACATATCGGAGGCGGAGTCGCTGTCGTTCCTGTATTGATCCACCGGGTTGCGCTGAGCGGTAACGCCCGCCTAACTTGTCAGACGCCTGCCGCCTCAGAATCCTCAATGCGTACCATCTATTCGATGTGCAACAGCGGCGCGTTCGCGGGCCTTGCCGCCGGGGCTGTGATCGTGGGCTGCTCCGGTGAGTCGGTCACGGCGCCAACCTTGTCGATTTCCATCTCTGCCGCCGCGTCATTGAACGACAACGGCGACCCGCCGGCGTCGTTTGCCATGCCGGCGCAGAGGGCAGCGGGTATTCGCGTCGAGTCCAACTTGCTGTGACCAGGTCCGGCAGACCGGCCGCTTAGCCGTACGGAGAATGCGAATGACACGCATGCATGCGGGCCGCTGGCGTACAGTCGTTGTTAGCGCTGCAACTGTCGCCGTGGCCGCGGCGTGCTCTGATTCTGCCACCGGACCGACCGCGGCCAACAACGCGCAGCTCATTGCGCGCTTTCAGGCGTTGAGCAGGACGTCACAAGCCCTTCACGCGGGCCAGCTCATCAATCTGGCCGACCGGCTCAGTGAAGGGACACCGGTCGGGCATGGAACGCTGGTTGGGAACGCCGTCGGCGCCTAACGGCTGGTGCAGGTCGTTTGTCTCGGTGCTGCCGCCGAGTACATTCATCCCGCCCGAGGTGTCGTGCGCTCGCGAGCGGGTCTCGGCCTTGGCGACCGGGAAATTAACCGACAGCACCGGGGTCAGCGTGAACTTCTCCTTATCCCAGCAAACGCTCGCCGCGATCCGGTACGAATTCAACGAGTCCGCGCTCGAGCAGCTACGTGAGCGCGTGGCCTGTGCCGCCGCGACCGCTACGCCGTCTTGAGCACCGACTAACGACGTCAGCGACTTCTTCGCGTCGCCGAACAGCATGCGCGTGCGGTGACAACTGCCGTGGCCCATTCGTCGACGTCGCCGGGCATCCAACTCATCGGAGAGCGCCGGCTAACGGACGTCTGCGATCGCCACGAGGACATGACACGCGTTTGCCGCGTCGCGCGAGGGGATCGTTTGTGAGCGGCGTGTCAGAATCCGATTTGCTTTCGCTCATCCTTTAGCACGGAGCCCGTCCCCCGCTCTATGGTGGAGGCATGCCGGCGCTCGCGCGCCACTGCCGCGATGCGTTAAGCACAACCACCCCATGAGCGGAGGGTCCCATGTGCATCGTTCGTCTGCTTCGTGGTTGCTGCGCCGCGTCCGTGCTCGCGGCGATCGCCGTCACCGCCGCGTGCTCCAGCGACTCGTCCACTGGTCCGAGCACGTCACAGAACCTGCGCACCCTGTCGCGCTTCGACTCCCTGCGCGGTACCACCGCCGACCCCGAGCGCGCCAACGCGTTCCTGAGCATCGCGCAGATCCTGGCCGAAGGCGCACCACTCGGCACCGGCCTCATCAAGAACGGTAGCGTGACCGGCCGATTCTCGATGGTCGCCGCGCTGGTGGTGGACGACGTCAACGGTCAGCCCGTCGATTCCCAGTACACGGTGATCGGCTACGAGGGTAACGCGCCGGACAGCGTCGTCGTGTTCAACGCAACGAGCACCGCGGTCTTCTCGCTCGTCTCGGATCACGCCGCATCGGTAGGTACGATTGGCGGAACAGTCGCCATCACGCCCGGCGCGCCCGGCACCGCGTGCAAATCGCTACTCGGGCAGGCGCCGCCCGATCTCGATGCGCCCACTCCGATCGGTTGCACGCTCCAAACCGTACAGGCGTCCTTCACGGTGCCGGTGGGCGCCGGCGGCGACAGCATCTCGTTGCCTAACCAACAGGTCGCGGGCATTCGTCTCGAGACGACGGCGACTGACTGACGATTCCGCATCGCGCTTTTGTCCGATCAATTGTGACCGTTCGCCTTACGGGCTAACGACGGGAACCGCGGAAGCGCGCGGCGGGTTTATCGCGTAGCTTCCGCGAACGCCGGAGTGCGGAAGCAGTTCGGATGTCACGAACCCTCGACCACGATCTGGAGCGTAGCCGCGATGCACCGATCACTGTCGCCGCGCCTGTCCCGAGGCCTCTTGGCCGTCGCCGCAGCCACTGCCGTGCTCGCTTGCTCGAGCGAATCAGCGACGGCACCGCCGAGCGCGACGCGAGCCGCCGCGCTCGCACTGCTCGACTCCGCGCGCGCGCATGGGAACGCCGACTACTCCAGCGTCGTCCTCGGGATGCAGCAGGAACTGGTGCTCGGCGCGGAGGTCGGCACCGTTCACTTGACCGTAAATGGAACTGCCGTGACCTATCCGATGATTGCCGCCTATACGGTGCAGGACGTCGGAGGGAGAGGGTTCGACTCCGTCTATCAGGTGTCTGCATGGTCCCGCACGGCGGATACGATCTGGGTGATCGAGGACTATCACGGGCCGCACCTGGGACTGGTCACGAAGGACACCATCTTTGGCGCCTCGCCGGCATCGTTAGTCAGCACGGTGACGCCTTCGAGACCGTCCGGAGCCTGCACCGCCCTTCAGCCGCCGGTCCCGCCGGACGTGGACGTGCCGTTTGGCGTCGATTGCCGGCGCCAGATGGTGATGATGGCCATGTCCGGAGAGCTTACTCTTCCGGGAGCAACCATGGACGTGATCATGCCGCCGCAGGTCGTCGACGGTATCCATCTGATCGCCAAGGCAAACTAGCAATCGTTAGGCGCGTGCGCCTAACTCTGCGCCGCTCCGGAGATTCCCATGACGGTCGTGCGTTCGGTTCAGTTCACGACCCTGCCGGAGCTGGTGGTGCAGGACACGGTGGTCATGCCGTTCCAGCGCATCCGCGACGTGCGCACGGCGTTCGACTCGACCATAAAGCCACTGGCGCAACGTTAGGCGCAGCACGGAGTCGTTAGACCGTCTTGAGCGCCTCGACTAACGACGTCAGCGACTTCTTCGCGTCGCCGAACAGCATCCGCGTGCGGTCGCGATAAAACAGCGCGTTGTCGATGCCCGCGAAGCCGGTGCCCATGCTGCGCTTGAGCACGATCACGTTGCGCGCTTTGTCGACGTCGAGAATGGGCATCCCATAAATCGGACTCGACGGATCATCGCGCGCGGCGGGATTGACCACGTCGTTCGCGCCCACGACGAGCACCACGTCGGTGCTGTCGAAGTCGCCGTTGATCTGGTCCATCTCGACCAGCTCGTCGTATGGGATGTTCGCTTCGGCCAGGAGTACGTTCATGTGGCCGGGCATGCGGCCGGCCACCGGATGAATCGCAAATTTGACGTCGACGCCGCGGCGCTCGAGCTCCTGCGCCAGCTCCCGGACCGCGTGCTGCCCCTCGGCCACGGCGAGGCCGTAGCCGGGCACGATCACCACTTTGCGCGCGTACGCCAGCGCGATCGCCGTATCCTCGGCGCTCGTCTGCCGAACGGTCTTGGCGACCGCGCTGCCGGCCGGCCCGCCCGCGGCTGCCGTCGCCGCCCCGAACCCGCCGAAGAAGACGTTGCCTAACGAGCGGTTCATCGCCTTGCCCATGAGCAGCGTGAGCAAGGTGCCCGATGCGCCCACCAGGATGCCGGCGACGACGAGGATCTGGTTGTGCAGCACCAGTCCGGTAAACGCCGCCGCGATGCCGGTGAGCGCGTTCAGGGTCGCGATGACGACGGGCATGTCCCCGCCGCCGATCGGCAGCACGAGCAGCGCGCCCAACGCGAGCGCCACGGCGAACACGATCCAGGGCGTGCTCGCGGTGTCGCCGCCGACGACCATCGTGGCGCCGAGTGCGAGGATGACGAGGAGGAGCAGTCCGTTGAAGGCGCGCTGGAGCGGGAACTGGAACGGCTTGCTCGAGAGCAGCTCCTGCAGCTTGGCGAAGGCGACGACGCTGCCGGTGAACGACACCGATCCGATCGCGGTGCCTAACACGACGCTCACCGCTTCGCCGCCGCGGACCGGCGCCGCGAACGACAGGCGGAGATACTCGGACAGCGAGACGAGCGCCGCCGTGCCGCCGCCCAACCCATTGAGCAGGCCGACCATCTGCGGCATGGCGGTCATCTGGACTTTGCGCGCCGCGATGATGCCGATCGCGCCGCCAATGACGATGCCCAACGCCAGCTCCCAGTACGAGACGATCGACCGGTCGAGTAGCGTGATCGCCAGCGCCAGGAACACGCCGGCCGCCGCCAGCAGGTTGCCGTTGCGTGCGGTGGCGGGGGAACTGAGTTTGCGGAGACCGAAAATGAGGAGGACTGCGGCGAGGATGTAGGCGACAGCGATGATGCTCGCTCTCGTGTCGAGGATCACTTCCGTTCCTCCGGCTTCTTCTTGAACATTTCGAGCATGCGGTCGGTGACGACGAATCCGCCGAAGACGTTGGCCGCGCCCAACACGACGGCGATGAAGCCCAGCACATGGAGCACCGGCGTGTCGGCGGCGCCCAACACGAGCATCGCGCCTAACAGGACGATGCCGTGGATGGCGTTGGTGGCCGACATGAGCGGCGTGTGCAGAATGGACGGCACCCGGGAGATGACTTCGTACCCGGTGAAGATGGCGAGGATGACGACGTAGATCGAGAGCACCAGCTCGCGGCTCATACGCGCGCTCCCGAGGGCCGGTTAGGCGTAGGTGCCGGCGCCGGCGCTGCGGCCGGCGAAGGCGAGAGCCGCAGCTCGCCGTGCGCGGCGATCACCACGGCCTTGGTGATCTCGTCGTTGAAGTCCAACGTGATGGCTCCTTTCGGCGCAAAGTGCGCGAGCAGCGCGGCGACGTTGCGCGCGTACATTTGGCTCGCGTCGTACGGCAACTCGCTCGGCAAATTCAGCGGGGCGAGGATCGACACACCGTTCTCGACCACCGTCGTGCCCGGCTGGCTCAGCTCGCAGTTCCCGCCTTGCTCGGCCGCCAGATCGACGATCGCCGAACCCGCGCGCATGGCGCGCACGGTCTGGGCGGAAATCAGAACGGGTGCCCGACGGCCCGGCACGAGGGCCGTAGTGATGACGACGTCGGCTTGGGATGCGTGCGCATGGATGAGCTGCTTTTCTCGCGCGATGTGCTCGGCTGCCAGCTCCTTGGCGTAGCCCCCCGCATCCTGCGCTTCGGTCTCGGCGACGTCGAGCTCGACGAACTTTGCGCCTAACGATTGGACCTGTTCCTTGACGACGGGCCGCGTGTCGAACGCTTCGACCACCGCGCCTAACCGGCGGGCGGTGGCGATCGCCTGGAGGCCCGCAACCCCCGCGCCGATGACGAGGACCTTGGCCGGGCGGATGGTGCCGGCCGCCGTCATGAGGAGCGGGAAGAAGCGCCCAACGGAGTTCGCCGCGAGGAGCACGGCTTTATAGCCCGCGACGGTGCTCTGCGATGAGAGCGCGTCCATCATCTGCGCGCGGGTGATGCGCGGCACCAACTCCATGGACGCCGCGGTCACCCCGCGTTGGGCGATCGTGCGAAGTCCGTCTTGGTCGCCGCGGGGATCCAAGAGCCCGATGAGGAGTGCGTTAGGCTTGACGAGCTCGATTTCGTGCGTGCCCGTGGCCGGGTTGAGCACCGGCCGGCGGACCTTGAGGACTGCGTCGGCGTCGCCGAGTGCCGCGGCTGCGGTGGTGGCAACAGCAGCGCCGGCCGACTTGTACTCGTTGTCCGAGAATCCCGCGGCCTGGCCGGCGCCCGTCTCGATTGCGACTTCGAAACCGCCTTTCGCCAGTTTTGAAGCGACCTCAGGTGTAACGGCGACTCGCTTCTCGCCTGGTATGGTTTCTCGAGGGACTCCGATCTTCATGCGGGCACCGCCGTCATCTTGAGGAGCTGGTCCGTGAGACCCGCTTTAGGCGGCGGGCGTATCGCGGACGCGGGGAAGTTTACGTCGGTGCGCGGGGGTGGGGAAGCGAGGCAATTGCCGCTCTGGCGCGAACTTCCGAAGATCTGCGGTGCTGTGTCCGAGTTGTGGGCGAGTGGCGGGTCCGGTAGATTGTCGCAGTCGATTGCCTGAGTGGGCGATCAGACGGGACGTGGCGCAGCCCGGTAGCGCACCTGAATGGGGTTCAGGGGGTCGCGGGTTCAAATCCCGCCGTCCCGACTCGCCCCCGGCCTAAACGGCCGGGGGCTTTGTCGTGCCGGCGCTCTTTTTTCCCTCGTCGCTTCGCCTGCGGCTCGCGACAGTCGGGTCAAATCCCGCCGTCGCTTCGCCTGCGGCTCGCGACAGTCCGGTAAAATCCGGCCCCTTGGATAGTGAAGCGGGACCCAGCCGAGGAGAGTGATACGCTCATGAAGACGCGGACACGGCGCGGACACGGTGGACACGACAGGGCAACACAAAGTCTTTGCCTGTTATTCGGGCTGTGCCCGTTGTGTCCGGCTTTGTCCGCGTCTTCATGAGCGTAGCACTCTGGCCGTCGGGGCCTGCCTCACGATCCTTGATCTGCTTTCCTTGGACTTCTCACGCTGCGTTTCCCGGGAATTCCGGAAGAGCGTTTTTTCCCCTCGTCGCTTCGCCCGCTGTCGCTCGGGTGTTTGCTTCGAACGCCGCTGAGGAGCGGCACGGCAAACAGGACGAAGACGCCAACGTCGACGCCGATGTTGAACCACACGGCGTAGCGCAAGGAGAACGTCGCTTCCGCCAGCAACCACACAGTCACGCCAATCAACAACGCTCGCGTGAGTTGCCGATCCCTTCGCGTGAGGGCGATTTGCCCGACGAGCAACAGGGTGACGCCCCAACCCATCATGATCGTGCCGTAGATCGCGCTCTCCCAATCCAGAAGCACGACTCGCTCGACCGGCAGGATCTTGAGGCCGAAAAAGGCGAAGACAATTCCCCAGAGCACGAGGACAATCGAGACGAGTGAGAGCCACGCGCGCGCTACGCCGGATGACATTCGACTCCTCTGCGATTCACGTGAGAAGAAAGCCGCGAACGAGTGTGGCGAAGCGCTCTGGGCGCTCCTCCATGAGCAGATGACCGGTCGACTGCAGTAGCACGAGGTCCACGGCCCCGGGGATGTCGCCCCGCAGTCGTTCGCCCCACGCCGGTCCGAAGTGCGGATCGTCCTGCGCCCAGACGAGCAACGTTGGATGATCGAACCGACGCAGACCGTCGAGCAGGTCCATGGTGACGCGATTGTTCTGCGGATCAAATTGCCCAGCGAGGAATCGCTTCGTCTTGTTCCTCCGTCTGCGATCGCCGAGGTTGGCGCGAATGAACGCGTCGAGAAACGCCTGCGTGAGCGCATGCGGATCGGAGACGGCCTTCGCCCGAACGAGCGTGGATCGCAGAACCGCCTTTCGTGACCACAGCCAGAGCACCGCGTCGCCGACGATCGGCAACAGGGCCACCCGTACGAACGGCTTCTCCTCGGCCGACGGCCAGTTGTCGTACGCCTCGACATCGGCAAGAACGAGACGGCCGACTCGTGACGGATGCTCCGCCGCAAGAAGTTGCGCAATGGCGCCGCCATGGTCGTGTCCAACGACGTGGGCGCGGTCGATGCCGAGCGCATCGAGCAGACGGATCGCCATCGTTGCTTGGGCACGCAGCGACCAATCGGCGTTTGGATCTGTCTCAGTGTCGCCGAGGCCGAGCAGATCGGGTGCGATGCATCGATGGGTCGGAGCCAAGAGGGGAATCACGCGCCGCCATACGAATGACGCGAACGGACAGCCATGAAGGAGGAGCACCGGCGTGCCGCTTCCCTCGTCCAGATAGGCGACTCGTGCATCCTGTAACGGCAGAACGCGTCGCTGCCCGTTGGTCGATGCATTCACTTGCGCGTCCGACGTCGGCCAGGCTTCGCAGATTTCGCGGTCTCTTCCAGGAGACAGAGACCAAGGTCGAGAAAGCCGCCCACACATGGGTCAGCGATGCTGTAATACAAGCGCGTGCCCTCACGTCGTGCGGCAACGAGACGGCGATCCGCTAGTCGCTGGAGCTGATTCGAAACCGCTTGTGGTGCCATCTCGACTTCGGCGGCGAGATCCGTCACACAGATCTCGCGGCTGCGCTCGAGCGCGTGCAACAAGCGAAGCCGGGTATCGTTCGCGAACATCTTGAACAGCCGGCTGAGTTCCGCGGCGCGAGCGGCATCGAGGAGCGGACGGTCACGTGGTTCGGGCTTGCCGAGCGAAGCGGGGATCCGTCCTGTCACTGGTGAGCAATGCATTTCCTATAGTACACCATATAATGTAATTGTGTCAACTAACCGGTTGTGACGCTGGAACATCCTTGCACCAGTAACCCTGGACCGTGACTTTTGGCGCGGGCTTGACAATAATATGTAACTTATATAAGATACATCCTATGATAAGCACCGACCGCCTCGACAGCGCCTTCCTCGCCCTCGCCGATCCCACGCGCCGCGCGATCCTGACCCGCCTCGCCAAAGGCGAGGCCACCGTCATGGAACTCGCCAAGCCGTTCGCGATGTCGCAGCCCGCGATCTCGCAGCACCTCAAAGTGCTCGAGGACGCAGGGCTCGTCGCGCAGCGCACGGAGGGCACGCGGCGTCCGCGTCGCCTCGCCACTGCGGGAATCGACGCGATGGACCGCTGGCTCGAGATGCTGCGAACGGCCCTCGAGCGGAACTACGACCGGCTCGACCACGTGCTCGCGGACATGGAATCGGCACCCCGAAAAAAAGGAGGAAAGCGATGAGCAAACTCAAACTCGAGACGCAGGGCGATCGCTACGTGGTGGTCACGAGGCAGTTCGCGGCGACGCCCGAGGCGCTGTACCGCGCGCACACCGACCCCAAGCTCATCCAACAATGGATGCTCGGCCCCGACGGCTGGACGATGCCGGTCTGTATCTGCGACGCGCGCCCGGGGGGCAAGATGCGCTTCGAATGGGCGAGCAGCGGTCAGGCCGGATTCTTCTTGACCGGCGAGTTCATCGAGCTCACGCCCTATCGCAGAATCGTGCACGTCGAGCGGATGCACTTGCCGGATCCGACGCCGGACAATCACGTCGAAACGACGTTCGAGGCGAATGGATCGGGGACGGTCATGACGATGCGAATGACGCTGCCTAACGCAGCGACGCGCGCGGCGATGTTGGCGACGGGAATGGAGGGAGGAATGGAGGCGAGCTTTGCGCGACTGGAGACGCTGATTTGAGAAGCGCGGCAGCTCGCGGCATTCGGCAAGCAGTTCCGCATCGATTCCGCTGCGACGCCGGCGGTCTTCGTCGTATTCGGGACGGTGGCGGGGATGGACCCCCCCCCGGGATCGCGGCGAACCTCCCACGCCCTGGGTGGGCATCTGGGGGCGCATCAAGATACCTTCGATGTCAACTACTACGCTCTATCGACCCGCTGTCGCGGTCATTGCCGAATAGCGCGCCGACTACGTGTAGCCATGGGCCATTCCTACAAATTTCCGCGGCCGGCGCTGACGGTAGACTGTGTCGCTTTCGGCTTCGATGACGCCAAACTCAAGATCCTTCTCATCCAACGGGGACTGGAGCCATTCAAGGGTCGTTGGGCACTGCCGGGTGGGTTCGCACACATCGACGAGACACTCGATGACGCCGCCCGGCGCGAACTGCGGGAAGAAACGACCTTGCAGGACGTGTTCTTGGAGCAGTTGTATACGTTCGGCGCGCTGGATCGGGACCCGAGGGGGCGAGTGGTTAGTGTAGCCTACTATGCCCTCGTCGATCTCGCCGGACATCCTGCAATCGGAGCAACCGATGCTGACGCCGCGGCATGGTTTCCTCTTCCGAAGCTGCCGCCGCTGGCCTTCGATCACGATCGGATAGTAGCCAAAGCCGTCGGGCGGCTTCGCGCGAAGGTGCGCTACGAACCACTTGGGTTTGAGCTGTTGCCAGGCAAATTCGCGCTATCGCAGCTTCAGACCCTCTACGAGGCCGTGACTCAATGCTCGATCGACAAGCGAAATTTTCGAAAGAAGATATTGGCAATGGACGTCCTCACGCCGCTCAATGAGTTCGCAGTGCAGGGCGCCCATCGACCGGCGCAGCTGTTCCGATTCAACCACGCAAAGTACGCCGCGCTCAAGAAGGGCGGCTTCAACTTTGAACTGTAGGCACGCATGCGCGTGAACCCGGAAGCTCCAGAGCAGCTCTGGCACGTCACGGTCCTCTCGAATTTCATTAAGGGCTATGACAAATACGCGTGTACCTACTCGAAGTCTGGAATCCCCGAAAGTCGATTTCCCGACCGCTTCTTTCTCCTGCGGCCAGGTGAGCTCGACGTGGGCGTTGCCAAGGCTGGCGGGCGAAGTCTCGGTGGGCTACGTGCGGGGCACGCGCATCGAGCTGACGGCTGACCTCGTCAATTGCGATCTCTCGGGCGAACTGCGCGCGGCCGCCGAGCGTCGCCGTCCGCTGATCGCCCGATTCGCGCGGTCGCCGTGGTGAACATCTTTCGGCCGTGCCTTCGGTCGGACACATTTTTGTGCAGCGCAACGCGTTGCCGGCACCAACCAGCCTAACGAGTAGCTACTATGTCGAGAACGCAAGCTTCCACCACCGCCATCCGGCGCGCCTCGACCGCCGATCTGCCCCGGCTGGGCAGACTCGGCGCGCTGCTCGTCGAGGAGCACCACCACTTTGACGAGCGGCGGTTCCTTCCGACGCGCGATCGCACGCCCGCCGACTACGCGGCATTCCTCGTTAGGCAGCTAGCCGATCCGCATGTGATTGTGCTGGTCGCCGACGACCACGGGGATGTGGTCGGCTACGCGTACGCGACGATCGAAGGCTACGATTACATGGCGCTTCGCGGACCAGCCGCTGTTATTCAGGACATCATCGTCGACCCGCAATTCCGCGGTCGCGGGATTGGACGACAGCTGTTGCACGCGATGCTCGAGGCGCTTCGCACGAGCGGCTCATCACAAGTCGTGTTGTCGACGGCAGAGCGGAACGAGGCGGCGCAACGTCTATTCGCGAGCGCCGGCTTTCGCCGAACCATGGTCGAGATGACCCGCGAGCTCGAGCCGCCTTTGCACGCCTAATCGCGCAACCAATGCCTTTAGCGAACGGATGTGGGCGCTTCGACGCAATGGGAGAGTTGACCCACGACTGTTTCGGCGACCGGTCGCTGCGGCGACCTGTTGCGCTTCTACAAGAATGGCTGCGTGCTCGGCGACGCGGCTATCGCTATAACGACTTCACGCATTCGATCACGTCATGCTTGTCCGCCGGGGTTAGGCGAAGCTTGAAGGGAACGTGGCAGTGCTCGACCACGCGCGCAGATCTCTGGTGAATAACGCGCGGCCGATTGATCGCCACCGAGGGAGGGCGTGCGGCGATGCTGCTCGGCGCGTTACGCCAGCTTCATCTGCTTGAGCAGCGCACGAAATCGCGGATGTGCGCGAAGCGGCGTGAAGAGGAACGAGCCCTTGATGCCGTACGCGGCGCCCGTGCGCTCCGCCACCGCCCGCTCCAGCCAATCCAGCGCCTGCTCGTTGTCGCCGAGTCCCACGTACACGTAAGCGAAATGATAGGGCGACACGTACACCGCCCGCGCTCGCTCCTCGAGCTCTCGCAGAATCGCGAGCGCCTTGGAGGTCTGTCCGGCGAACGCGTACGCGTGGCCCAGTTGGCCTAACCACAGCGTGTTGCCGCGCGATACCGACACCGCGCGCTCCAGCTCCGCCAGTCCGGCGTCCTGTCGCCCACTCAGCAAGTGCGCCCAACCGAGCGTGGCGCGCGCGCGATCGTAGTCGGGGTCGAGCTCCACCGCCACCTCGGCGCGAAGGACGGCTTGATCGTAGCGCCCGGCGCGCAAGAGCGTCGTGATGACATCGAGACGGTGCGCCAGCGGGTCCAGTTCATTGGCGCGCTCGTGCATCGCGATCGCCTCATCGTACCGCTCGTGGGCCGCGCACAGCCGCCCGTACAAATCGAACGCGTCGGCGTTGCTCGGTCGCAACTCCAGGGCGCGCTTGAATTCCTGTTCGGCGCTCGCCCAGTCGAACTCGCGAACGGTCTTGAGGTATCCCATCGTGCAATGTGCGGCGCCTAACGCCGGATCGAGCCGAAGCGCCGTCGCCGCCGCCTCCGACGCGCGCCCATACGACACGTCGGGAGCGATCACACCATTCTCGGCCAGTTCGATGTACGCCATCGCCAGGTGCGCGTACGCGAGCGCGAACGCCGGGTCGCGCGCGATCGCGCGATCGAAGTATTCGATCGCCCGCGTGAGGGAGTCCGGGTTGTACTTGATGAACCACTCGCGACCCTGTAGAAAAAGCTGGTAGGCATGGAGGTCCTTCGTCGGCTGCCTCCGCACGCGGTCTCGTTCGTCTCGCGATAACTCCGCCTTCAGCGCCTCGGCGATGTGCAGCGCGACGTCGGTCTGGATCGCGAAGATGTCCGTGAGCTGCCGGTCGTACGTCTCCGCCCAGAGATGCTGACCGGTTTCCGGATCGACGAGCTTGGCCACGATACGCACGCGGTCGCCGGCGTGGCGGATGCTCCCGTCGAGCACCGTGCGCGCGCCGAGCGCCATGCCGATCTCCTTGAGGCTCTGCCGTCGCTGCTTGAACGGCATCACCGATGCACGCGAGATCACTCGCAATGCCCGGATGTTGGATAGCTGCGCGATGACATCTTCGGTGATGCCGTCCGCGAAGTAGTCCTTGTCCGGGTCGGCGTTCAGGTCGACGAACGGGAGGACGGCCACCGACGCCGCGGCGGCGCGGTCGCGTTCGTTAGGCATCTGGTTCCGCGCCGCGCCCGAGCGGCGGAGCCGTTCCGCGAGCGCGACGACCTCCGGATCGGGTCCGAGATCGAGGTCCGCGCGCAGACGGCTCGCGTGCTCGCTCGCGTGCTGGATCGCGCCGGCGTGATCGCCCGCCGCATGGAGCGCGCGCATCAGTGTCTGCGCGTATACGCCGGAGTGCGGGTCGGCGGCCACCAGGCGGCGGCACGTGCCGACTCGCCCGTGTACGTCGCCTACCAGCTCCTGCCGCGCCGCGACCGCGAGGAGCGCACCGATGTACGCGTGCGAGAGCTCGCTGCGGTGCTCATCGAGCCAGTAGCTGAAGTCCGTCGACTCGTCGAGATGAAAGCCATCGAGCAACGGCCCAGAGTACAGTTGCACGACGCGCTCGGATGCATCCTGCGCGATTGCCGAACGCAATTCGTGCAGGTCGCAGGCGATGTGGGGCGGGCTCATGACCAAGCCGTCGCCCGCCGATGCGATCGCGCCCTCGCCTAACGCAGACCGCAGCACGTGTACGGCAAGGTTGAGCAGACGGCGCGCATTGGCCGTGTCGCGCTCGGGCCAGAGCAGCGCCATCGCGCGGTCGCGGGCGAGGGGCTGCGGCCACGCCGTGACGATCATCGTCAACAGCGCAATGCGGTGACGCTGAGCGGGCGGACCGGTGAGGACCGTATCGCCGGACCGCAGGCATGCGCCGCCGAGCAGTTGGACGGTGATCATGGTGTCCCGTGTGCCAGCTAATCGGTGGCTAACTCTCGGCGCATGATGCCGTTAATCGCTCGAGCGCAAGTTTGCCGCGGGTTCAAGATAACCTACACCAAGCGAGGCAAACATGACACGCAGCGCGCACTGGATGGTAGGCATCGCGATACTGGCCGGGTGCGGCGGCCAGACTGTCGCCGGCAGAGTCAATGGCAGCGTCGATCCGGAGGTTGCCGCGTACGCGGAGCTGAGCGCGGCCCAGCGAGCGGATGTCGCAGAGCTCCGCCGAGTGACCGCGCCGTTCCACGAGTTCGACAAAGCGGTGGCGGCCGGATGGAGCGCGAAGATCACCGCTTGTATGACCGATCCGGCTGGCGCCGGCGGGATGGGCTTCCATTACGGCAACACCTCGCTCATCGACGGAACGGTGAGTGTGGATCAGCCCGAGCTCCTGCTGTACGAGCCGGAGAAGAATGGCCGGCTCGAGCTGGTGGCCGTCGAGTACATCATCCCATACACCGCTGTGAGTCGAGACGCCGCGCCGCCGGTGCTATTCGGGCAAAAGTTCCTGCAAAATGACGTGTTTCAGCTGTGGGGGCTGCACGTCTGGGCGTGGAAGCACAATCCGAGCGGAGTCTTCGCCAACTGGAACCCTCGGGTCACGTGCGACCACACCACGGACGTTGCCGCAGCCATGGCTCACAACTGACCACGGTCGACCTACTTGCGAGGAGAATTCCGATGCCGAGGTACATCATCGAACGCGAGATTCCTAACGCAGCGGCGCTGTCGGCTGCGGACCTCAAGGCGATCGCGCGGCGGTCCTGCGATGTCTTGCAGCAGCTGGGGCCGAGCATCCAGTGGGTGCAGAGCTTCGTGACCGAGGACAAGATCATCTGCGAGTACATCGCACGGGACGCGGAGCTGATCCGGGAACACGCCAGGCGCGGGGGATTCCCGGCCGATCGCGTGCTCGAAGTCGCGGCGATCATCGATGCAACGACGGCGGAGTCGAACGACCTTGCCGCCGCGGCGCAGGCGTAAGCGTTCGCGGCGGCATCACCATGAGTGATCACACGTGGCGTATTCGTGGTATGGCGGCGATGGCCACGATGAGGGCTCCGGCCATCGCCACGAACAGCCCCGGTCCGGGCCGCGCCACCATCATGGCGTCGGCGCCGAGTCCGTGCATGGTTTCAAACAATCGGCCTACGAGAAACACCGTAAAAATCGTCAGTGTCAGGCCAATCGTTAGGCCGCTGAGTTGCAGCCATCGGGCGCGGCGCACGAGCATGGCGAGGCCGATCGCCACCGACGCGGCTCCGCCCGCGAGGACCAACCAACCGTACAGCCCGA
The DNA here is from genome assembly GCA_036273715.1 of Gemmatimonadaceae bacterium. Taxonomy (NCBI): domain Bacteria; kingdom Pseudomonadati; phylum Gemmatimonadota; class Gemmatimonadia; order Gemmatimonadales; family Gemmatimonadaceae; species Gemmatimonadaceae bacterium. Next base: position 166,171 of record DASUHB010000069.1, on the reverse strand, counting down.
TCAGTCCCGAGTAGTGCTGGAGCCCGGCGAAGAGCGTGAGCCACGGGAGCAGTGCTCCCGTGGCCACGAGCGCCCCACCCAACACCGTCGCCGCGGCTCGGCGGCGGGCGATGCATTGGCCGTCCGCGTTCATTTCGGCCGCCTAACGGCGAAGAACAGATACGCGTTCGACCGGATGTCGCCGGTGATCCCCGCACCGGAGGCCTGGAGGGCGCGCACCGTCGCGAGGCTTTTGCCCGCTACGATCTTGTCCCACACCGCAGGGTCGGTCACACCGATCACCACTATCTCCCACCAGCCCGCATTGCCGCCATCGGCGTGCAAGCTGCTGGAGATGATGTGGCTGTGTGCCGGCAGCGGCGCGTTCGCGGCTCCGGGGCCGGCGAGGCGCGACAGATCGATCGTCGATGGATGGTTGATGCAGTTGCCGACGGTCGGGCACTGGAGCGTGCTGTCCGGCGGCCGGAATCCCATCGGCGTCATGACGAACAGAATCGGAATTGGGCCAGGACGCGGATCCACCGATCCATCCTCTCCGACCTCGCAGTGCGTCGTCGCGCCACTCGACGGCGGCTCCGCGCAGAAGAACGGCTTGTGATAAAAGAACGTGACCGTCTGTCCGTCGTCCCACCCCGCGGTGAAGCCCGCGGGTGCGCCGTCTCGGGCGCTGTTCCCCATGACGGCCATCCCGCCGCGGGATGATGCCTCGGTCGGAGCGCGCTGGTCGTTGCAGGCGAGTATGCCGGCAGCGAGCGCGAGTACAGCGGGGACTACCATGGTAGCTCGTCGCATACGAGCCTCCGGGAAAAAAGGGGATGGTGGACATCGCGCGCCGATACGACGCGAGGGGCGCCGGCGGATGTGTCCCGGGCCGATCGACGCGCTTCGGTGCGCGCGCCTGCAAGGCGTGAACCGGATGCGGACTTGAGTGCGAAGCTCCGGCGCATGCGTCGCGGAGGGATGTGCACGCGTGGCGAGCGTCGCATGGCGCGCCGCGAGTCTCTGACCGTACTCGTCCGCGGCGGCGAGAGGCCGGGCTCGGGCGCGGATCAGGCCCTTCGTTCCCCTGTCAGCCGAAGGTCGTAGCCGATACACCTCCGGGCGTCGAGGCTTCCACGGGCCCATTGATCATGGATGGCACGCCGTGCCGTTAGGCGCGCCGGGGGGCGTCCCGCGGGCGGCCACGACAAATGCTGGGGCGCGCGCACGCGGCTGCCGACCGCATGTTCCGCATTGGGTGCCGAACTATCTTGCGCCAGGCGCCGACGCGTGGCAACTTCGGCAGGCATCCTAACGAACGATCGAAGTGCTCGCAGTCGCCGTGCGCAGACGTACACGATACTGCTCCGGAGCGTGAGGACGCGATGTTTCGAACCATCAAGTATTGCCGCGGCGTGCACCTCGGCGACGACGTCGCGCTCCCGAGTCTATCGGCGCGGCCTCGACTCGCGTCAACACCCAGCCGCGTGCTCGGTGCGTCCGCTGCTCGTTAGGCGCCTGCCTCGCCGCCGCGTCATTGGTGCGATTGGCGCCGCCATCGTCGTCGCTGCCTGTTCCAGCGATGCGGTGAGCGGGCCATCGACGGATCGGAACCTCACGCTCATGCTGCGCTTCGACTCGATGGCCAACGAGACGAACGACGACGCCCGAGCCGGCGCGCTCCTGCAGATCGCGCAGATGCTGGCCGAAGGCGCACCTGTTGCCACGGGCGCGACCGAGACGAACGGGTCTACCCAACGAATGAACATGATTGCCGAGCTCGAGGTGACGGACTTCAACGGCGTGCCGGGCGATTCGGAGTACACCGTGGCGGCATGGGACGGCGACCGGGCGAGGCAGATCGTGGTTTTCAGCGTCGGCAGCAACGTGGTGGGCGTGCTCGTCGGTACCGCCGGCATCTCGGGTGAATTCATTGGCACCGGAAGTCCAACGGTAACGTTAGGCGCGCTTGGCGCGTCGTGCACGTCGTTTCTGGCGTACACGCCGATCGACGTTGAGGCCCCACTGCCTGTGCGGTGCGATCTCGAACCGGCGTCCGTGGCGTTCGGCGCTGACACCGTTCACCAGGTCACGTACGCCCTCCCGGCGCAGTCAGTCGCCGGCATCCGCGTCGAGGTCAACATTCCAGCGCCATGATGGGAGAGATAGCCTCACCGACGAGCCGAATCGTCAACACATCCAAGGACCTGCCTAAATCGGGTTGCTCGGCGGCCGTGTGGCGATATGGCGCCGGCTCTTCAATGCGCACGGCGCATGGCGCTGCGACGAGCACCTGGTGCTGCGACGACCGTTCCCGCAAATGCGCCTGCCGGTCGCGCGCCTAACCAGGATAGAAACACCGCTGGATCAGGTACAACTCTTTCCGGAAGTCTGGGTCCACTGGACCGATGACGCCAGCGTGCGACGAACCGCGCGATTCGTCGCGGTACGCTCCCCGGAGTTTCTCGCCTTATGCCGGCAACACTAGCGCTAGCGCTGTGCGGCGCTAACTGACCGAATGTCGTGTTCCGTCCGACATTCATGATTGGGCGCCGTGCGAGTCGGCCCTCACCAGGAACCCAATGCAAACACCTCGCGTACCTCCTCGAGCACGGCGCGCGCGGTTGGGCGCGAAGCCCCGGTGCCGTCACGAAGGACGTCGCGGACGATGTCGCGATTCTGCGCGTACAGCGCGCGTCGCTCGCGGATCGGCGCGAGAAATGTTTGGAGAATGCGCGTGAGGCGCTGCTTGAGTGCGGCATCACCCAAGCCACCGCGCCGGTAGTGTGTCTCGAGCTCGGCGACTGCATGCTGATCGGGATCGAACGCGTGCAGGTATGCGAAGACCACGTTGTCCTCGACGCGACCGGGATCGCTCGCGCGCACGTGGCCGGGATCGGTGAACATCGCGTGGACGAGCCTACGGATTTCGTCGTCCGATGCGGAGAGGGAGATAGCGTTTCCGAGCGACTTGCTCGCCTTGCGGCCATCGATCCCGGGCAGCCGCGCCGTGGCCGAGAGCAGTGCTCGGCATTCCGGTAGCACCGGCCGGCCCGCGAGGTGCGCGAGCCGCCGCACGATTTCATTGGTCTGCTCGATCATGGGGAGCTGATCGTCGCCGACCGGCACGAGTGTGGCGCGGAACGCGGTGATGTCGGCCGCTTGGCTCACGGGATACGCGAGGAAACCAGCTGGGATGTCTCGCGTAAACCCGCGCAATTCGATCTCGGCTTTCAGCGTAGGATTCCGCTCGAGCCGCGCGACGGTGACGAGATTCAAATAGAGCATCGTGAGCTCGGCGAGTTCCGGCATCGCCGACTGCAATGCAATAGGCGTCAGCTCTGGATCGATGCCGACCGCGAGGTAGTCGAGCATGACCTCGCGAACGTTGTGTCGCACGTCCGCTGCGCGACCAGCGTTGTCGGTGAGCGCCTGAAGATCAGCGATGAGTATGGTCTGCTTGTGCTCGTGCTGGAGTCGCACGCGGTTAGCCAGCGAGCCGACGTAGTGACCGAGATGGAGCGGGCCGGTCGGTCGATCGCCGGTGAGGATCGCCTCAGGTGGAGATCTTGGAGTGTCATCGCTTTTCATTTGCTGGCCAGCCGCGACGATCTCGTTGATCGTAAGAGTTGGATCGAGCTGCGTGGGCTCATTCATAGGTCGTGACTGATGTAAGCTCTCAGTGCGCGATGGGCCGGGGGCGTGCCTGATGTCACAGCGTCTTGTTTCCCCGTCTTTTCAATATGCCCCATATCGCTCGTCCGGGCGCTCCGTCGCTCGTTCGTGCGCACGCCTGCACTTGACCGGGCGATGATCGGGTCAGGCCATTCGCGCGCGCCATGCTCCCGCGATCAAGCCGATCGTGATGACGACCGTGAACACGACCGGCGCCGTAAAAAAGAATCGCCACGTGATGCCCGTGACCACGAGAAATAGTAGCGCGAACGCCCACGAGATGAATTGCATCCGCCGGAGCGTCTCGACGGACAGCCGGCTGAGCTGCCATGCGACGCAGGCGGCGAAGAGCATCAGTACCGAGCAGAAGTACCCGAATCCCAGATAGAAGCCCCAGTACGTCCGGTTGGGCGTGCCCTGCGCCGTGAACCGAATCTCGCGCAGCGCCATAATGGGCGCGCTCACCCCCCAGCTCGGGTCGATTGTAGTGAAGCCGAGCGTGTGGCCTAACGTGAAGAGGAGAAGGAGGGCGGTCACGATTCGGTAGATCGATTTCGGGCTCATGAGCGTTGGGGCAGGGGTGGAGTCGTGCACGACGCTGCCGGTGTTCGGGCCGCGCTATGATGAGTGAGCAATCGGTTACCTCATGCCGCTTGTCGTCACGTCGAGGGTTTCGCCGTCCACCGCCCTGAACGCCCCGTCTGCAATGAACGCATACGGCCCGCCTGCGACCGGGCGGCCCTCGAAGTGGGCTCCAAACGCGTAGTGACGAGTCATCTCGCCGTCCGCGAGTGCGTGCCACACGCGCGCGACCGGGACGCCAATGTGAATTTCATAGTCGAACCGCGGCGTGCCATGAGTCGCCGACATCAGGACCTCCATGAGAGGATAATTAAGTAGTCAATCGGTTACTGACAATATTGCGCGCTGCGAAAGGAGTCAATAGGGCGCCGCGCCGTATTGCGTCCGGCGCAGATACCGATAGGTTACCGGCATGGGACGAATCGCTGCCAGCTCCGACGTCTTCCGCGCCGTCGCCGACCCGACACGGCGCGCCATTCTCGACCGATTGCGCGGCGGCGGCGCCCACGTCAACGCGCTGGCCGCCGAGTTCGAGCAAAGCCGGCCATCCATCTCGAAGCATTTGAAAGTGCTGCGCGAGGCGCGCCTCGTCCGCGAACGGCGGGTGGGACGAGAGCGCATTTACCAGCTCGACCCGCTGCCATTGCAACGGGTCGCTGGATGGATCGAAGGATATCGGGCCTTCTGGGTGACGAGCCTCGACAACCTCAAACGTCGACTGGAGGACCGGTGACCGAGCCCGAGCTCGCGTCCGCGCGAGCTGTCGCAGACCTAACGGACGGTGTCATCCTCGCCGTGGTCGAGATCGCGGCATCGCCCGAGCGGGTGTTTCACGCCATCAGCTCTGCGGAAATCGCCGGCTGGTGGGGATCGACCGACGCGTACCGCGTCACGCAGTGGGACGGCGACATCCGCCCGGGCGGATGGTGGCGCAGCCAGGGCATATCGACTAACGGCAAAGCATTCGCTGTCGGCGGGGACGTGCTCGAGGTCGAGCCGCCGCGTCTCCTCGTTCAAACGTGGCGCTACGAGGACAAGCCGGGCGATGTCACGACCGTGCGCTATCGCATCGACGCCATCCCCGGCGGCTCGCGCCTTACGGTTAGGCATGAGGGCTTCACCGACCGCGCGTCCTGCGACGGCCACGCCCACGGCTGGGAGCGCGTCCTCGGCTGGCTCGGCGCATACTTGCTGGGCGACGAAGGGCGGAAGCCGGGCAACGCATAGCGGTGTCTCAGCGGGCGCTGCGGCGGATGCGAGCGAGATGGCGCCGCGCCTTTTCCCGATTGCCACAATCCGCCATGCTGCACCAGCGGCGGTGCCCGCTGCGCGAGCGGTCCACGAAGAGCCAGCCGCAGCGCTCGCCCTCGCACTGCCTCACCGCAGCGGCGTGTTCGGACACCAACAACTCGGCGGCGCTCGCATACACCTGCGCCAACAGGGAGCGTGCATCGCGCGCGCGCGACAGCCATTCCCAGCGAACGCCCCGTGTGCCGAGACGGAGACGCCGCGCGCCGGCCACCGATGCGAGTCGCGTATTGAGGTCGGACACCGCGCGGCGCGACGGCGTGCCTCCCCGTGCGAGCTGCTGAAACAGCCGATACAGGCTCTCGCGTGCCGTACGGATCTCCGACATCTGCCGCGCCGAGAGCGTCAGCCGTCCGTTAGGCGGCAGAATGCCGGCCAGGCGCGCCCACCGCGTGAGCTCGGCCGAGCTCGTCAGGTACTCGCGCGCGGCGCCTAACCGGTCGCCGATCGTATTCACGAAGTCGAGCGATAGGTTGCCGGCGATGCACTGGAAGTCGTCAGTTGGCGGCCGCATGGAGGCGTACGTTCGCGCGGGACGGCCGCCGGGCGGGAGCGTGCGCCGCCAGCCGCTGGTACAGCACCGCGAAGAGCAGGATGGCGAAGGCCGCGTACGCATATTGGGTGCGCGACACACCAACGCCAAAGGGAAACCAGATGCCGGGCACGTGGAGCGCGCTCACCTCTGGCGCGTAGAGACCGATCGACACGAGCACCGCGGCGGCCGTCGACAGCCAATCTCTCGGTCGGGAACGCAGCAGACTTGCGCCGACGATGAGGACGGTCACGATGACGAATGTCAGGCGAATCGGCGAGGCGGCGGCGAGCGCGGCATCGCTCGCCGTGCCGAGTCCGGCGGTGGCGACGAAGTCCGCCACGACGTACAGTCCGGTGAGGGCGGCGATCGCGCCGGGCAGCCATCGCGGCCGCTCGAGGCGAAACCAGTCGCGCCACGCCATGGCCCACGCGCCCAGCGCGAGCGGGTCGAGGTAGACGTAGCGCAGCACGATGGCGGTGTGCGCGCTTTCCCATGGGGTCCAATAGAAGACGGCTTGATTGGCGCGCGCCAGCGCCGTGAGGACGAGCGCCGCCGCGAGCCATCGGTAGGCGGGAGCAAATGGCTCGAACTTTCCGATGGCGAGGGCCATGACGGCGAGCAGGAGCAGGGCGGCCGCCTCGACGACCTCGACCACGTAGCCGAGGACCTTGGCCAGCCAGTCGAGTTTGTAGCGCGCCGCGACGGCGGCGGCGTCGCCGAGCGCCGGCGCAATGCGCATTCCACCGCCGTCCGGCAGCGCGCGCATGTACGCATCGCCGGCCCAGACCCGCACCGCGATGACCAACGAGCCGTTAGGCGTGTGCCCGGCGCCGCCCGCCGCGTCCGACAGCGGGAACGTGGCGGGGCGGGTGTTGTACACCACGGGCGCCGCGCCGTCGAAGTTGCCGGAGCCGCCCACCAGCCGGCCGTTGACGAATAGCTCATAGGCCTGATCGACCTCGAGCGGTCCGGCCAGTGCTAACGCCGTGCTGTCCGCTGCGGCGACGCTGACCCGCATGCGGTACCAGGCATAGCCGGCATATCCGCGATGCCCGCGTGCGCCCCAGCCGGGCACGTATCGCGGTAACCCGACATCGGGGTCATGGGCGCCGGCGGCCGGTGTGAGGTCGACCGTCTCCCACGACGCGTCGTCAAAATCGGGGTCGGCCCAACGGGAATCGTCGCCGGTGCGAAATCGCCATGGTCCGTCGAGGGGGACGATCGCCCGGCCCAACGTGATCGAGACGGCGCCGCGCTCGTCGCCGCCGGCATGCTGTCCACGCAGGGACGGCACGACGGCCACGAGCAACAGCGCGCTCGAGACACACACGCGACGGGACCGCGTCAACTGCGCCATTGGTTCGCACACCACGGAAAGGGTTAACCCCATTAACTGCCGCTATCAGGTTAACGCTCAACACTACGAGATACGCCGGCGCCGTCAAGAGTATCCGCCGTCGCCTGCACCGCGAGTAGCCGAAGAGGCGACGCAGTCGAACGGCCACGCCGGCGCCTTTCGATGCGCCAAGCACCGCGTTCCGGTGCGCGAGCGTCGCCGTGCACCGGTGACTCGTGGCCGATTACATCGCGGGATCCAAAGGCGGGCCCAACAGGCTGGCGAGCCGCATGTGGATCATCGACGCGCCTCCACACATTATTCGGCGGCTATTCTACAGCACGCCGGCGCCGAGATCGGAGGTGCGGGCGGAGCAGAGTGTGACACACCTTCCCGGAGATGGTCATCTGATGAGACCCGTTGCCGTCGCCACCACCACACGGCGAGCGAGACAAACGGCGATCGCCACAATCGTCGCGATCGCCGTCGCGTGTGCGACCTCTCCGCATGCGCCGGGCAGTATGCTGCTGCCCGGCGCCCACGCGCTCAGCGCGCCGGATCTCGTCGATTCGTCGGCCGACGTGGCCGTGTTCACGCAGCGCCCAACCGGCGACACGACGACGCGTCTCGTGGCGCACGTCGCGATGGCAGCGCTCCGGTCGGGCGACCACATCCGCCTAACGAGAAACTGGGCGCCGCCATTCCAGTCCAGCGATACGCTCATCGTCGGTGCCCGGAGCCTGCGACCGGCCTCCGAGGTGCTGGAATTCAACCACGTGCGCTATGCGTATCGCTACGCCGGCGCGCATGTGACGGGCACCATTCAGCACCCCGACTCGGCGCCGCGTGATTACGATCAGACGTTCGACGTGCCCGTGTTCGCGTTCAATGAGATCGAGCCGCTGGTGCGATCGCTCGAGTACCGGAGCGGGATGCAGGTGGTCGTGCCGCTCTTCTCCGAAGTGGACGGCGATCTCGAGCGCGACACGCTCACCGTCATGGGCCGGACGCGGGAGACCGGGGTCGATGCGTGGGTGGTGCGCTTTGCCGATCCGGTGATCACGACCAGATATCTGGTTGATGCGAACTCGCGCGCGATCCTCGACGCCGTGACGACCCAGAAAAAATCGGGGCTCCGCTTCCACTATGCGTACCCGATAGCGAAACCGCGCCGCGCAGGTTAGCTGCCGGACCTTTGCGGCGTGCGTCAGATCTCTACGTTGTCCGGGCGTTTGCGCGACGGCACGAGACCAGTGTGGCGCACATCAGGTCGACAGGACCTACACGCGGGTCACCACGGCCCGCGCCGAGCGGCCGGAATGCCGCGCCGCAAGCCCGTTCGGCTCGTGGCGGCTCGAGGACCTGCCTAACGCCACACGAAGTATCTGTCTGCCGAAGAGCAGCACGCCCAGCAAGAATGCCGCGGCGCCGATCCGGGCGCCGATGGGCGAGCCCGACAGGATCGCTCCGGCCATCGCGAGAATCGCACCGGTCATGAGCACCAGCTGTGCGCGTGCCACGGGCTCCGAGAACATGTCGGCGATCGTCGGCACGTTGGGCTTTGCCTGCCCGCCATAGCGCGCCGTCCACGCGAGCATCGGAACGATTTTATAGAAGAGTCCGATCACGAACATCACGATTCCGCCGAGCAGTCCCAGGAGCACGTACGTCGTAGCGAGGCGCATGGAAAGCGGGCGGCGCCAGAGAACGATCGGGCCTAACACGGCAGCCGCGGCGAGAAACGACAGCCCCACGCCCGCGTAGCGCATGCCGATGTCGATGCGCTTGCGTACGCGTGCACGAACAAAGCAGAAGGCCTGGTAGAGAAAGAGCGCAACGCCCAGATCCAACACTGCCGCGCCCATCCAGACAACCGGCGCGCGATGCGTCAGGAATCCCGCGCCGAGGACCGGAACGCCGGCGGCGAGCGACGCCAGCGCCCGGGCGGTCCACCGCGTGTCCGCGCCGCGCGCGATCAGAAACATCGGCAGCAAGCGGTGCGACACGCCGACGATCATCATGAGCACCCAGCCGACGATCGCGACGTGCAGATGCGTCGCCAGCACCCTGATGCGCGCGGCAGCGATGGCTCCGGTGCGAAGATTGTGGAAGAGCAGGGCGCCAAGCAGGAGCGCGACCGAGAGGTAGGTGATGGCGATGGCGATGCCGGCCCACGTCACGTCGTGTCGGCGTGCACGCGGCAGCGTCGCCGCGATGTTGGCCACAGCGAGCGCGACGCCGAGCGCCACCAGACACACGCCGGCGTACTGGGCCGCGGCGCCGCCTGTGGCAACGCCTAACGCAAACGCCGCCACGCCGGGCGCAAACGCGGCGAGGCTGGCATAGCCGATCCTGGGCCAGCGGATCGGCGCGCCGAGCGCGCTCGGCATCAATTGATAGAGCGCGCCGAAGATAGTGGTGGTGAGCCAGCCTAACGTGAACAGGTGCGTGACGCCGGCCACGCGCGGCGAGGCGAAGTCGCCGGCCGCCAGCTGCGGTGCGATCCAGACCAGACCGGCCGCCGCCGCCACCAGATAGCACGTCGCCACCGCGAAATGCGCGCCGGGGAGCGCGAACCGCCCCCGGCCCGGCTGGGAAGGCACAACGCTCATGCCGAAAGTTGGGCGTCACCGCGCCCACGTGCTGTGACGGATGTCTCACCAACGCAGGCGATCCTGCGCCGCCGATCTTACCTGTCGCTCTCGCCCGGCAGCAACGCCTGCAAACGGTCCGCGTCCGGAATCAGAATCCGCTTGCCGCCGAGCGATACGATCAGCTTCTGGGCGCGGAGCTGTTTCATGGCGCGCGACACGGACTCGCGCGCCGTTCCGATTTCGTGCGCGATGTCCTCCTGGGTGCGATCCAGCTCGATCACGGTGCCGGCGTCGGTCCGCGTGCCGCCGCGTTGCGCGTAGCCGACGAGCAACATGGCCAGTCGAGCCGCGACGTCGCGGAACGCCAGCGTCTCCGTGACGTGGACGAGGTGCCTGAGGCGTTTGCCTAACGCACGAATCATCGCCTGCGCAATGTCGGGATGTGTGCGATAGAGGTGCTCGAACGCGTCGCGCGGCAGGAACGCCAGTCGCGACTCGTCGATCGTCAGTGCTGACGCGGGATACGGTCCGCCGTCGAACAACGGGAGCTCCGCAACCGGGCGCCCCGGCCCTTCGACGTGCAGCACCTGCTCTCGACCGGCGAGGTCGGTGCGAAAGATGCGCACGTGCCCCGATTGTATGATGTAGAGACCGCGGCACGCTTCGCCCGTCGTGAACAGGACGTGTCCGGCCGGCATCGATCTCACGACGCACCGCTCTGCGAGCTGCCGCAACGCATCGTCCTCGAGCTCGCCGAACAGCGGCACGCCTCGGAGCAGCGCAACGAGCGGAGTGTCGCGTGTAGAAGTGTCGGGCATGCAGTAAATAAATGCCGGCGAGTCAACCGCACCACTACGCCGCGCCTTCTCGCGGCTCCCAGAGTCGGCCACGCGGCACCACCGCCGGTGGCCGCTCGGCGAGCGATCCACGAACAGCCAGCCGCGGCACTCGCCCTCGCGCTGCCTGACGTCATCCGCGCGTCCGGACACCAACAGGTGCCTGGCGGCGCACCATCGCGTCGGACACGGCGCATCCCGGTGCCGGCCTTGACAGCCCTGCCCATGCGTAGACAGCTTACCCATCGTACGTAGGGCATCTACATATGGAGGCGTCATGGCCCGCTCGCCGGCCCCGACCTCGCGCATCGAGCTCCTCCAAGGCACGCTCGACTTCATCATCCTCCAGGCGCTGCGCTGGGGACCGAGCCACGGCTACGGCCTCCTGCTCCTCATCCGCGCGCAAACCGCCAACGTGCTGCAGGTGGAAACGGGATCGCTCTATCCCGCGCTTCAACGCCTGCTCCGCCAGCGCGCCATCGCCGCCGCATGGGGCGTCTCCGACACCGAGCGCCGTGTGCGCATCTATCGGCTGACGCCCAAGGGGCGGAAGCGCCTGGCGGCCGAACGCTCGCGGTGGGAGCGGATGTCGGAAGCCATGGCCGGCCTCATGCACCCGCCCGCCGCGGAGGATGCATGAGCCTCCTCGACTGGCTCCCCGGGCGCCGCGCCCGCCTAACCGGTGACCTCGCCGACGAGCTGCGCGCGCACCTGGAGATGTCGGCGCGCGACCGGATGGCACGCGGCGAGTCGCCGCGCGACGCCGCCGCGCATGCGCGCCGAGAGTTCGGCAACGCCGGCCTGGTGCAGGAAGTCGCGCGCGACGAGTGGCACGTCGCGGGGCGATGGCTCGAGCACCTCGGCCAGGACGTGCGCTTCTCGCTCCGCATGCTGCGCCGCGCGCCGGCCTTCGCCGCCATTGTCATCGTCACGATCGCGCTCGGCATCGCGGCGACGACCGCGATCTTCAGCATCGTCGACAGCGTCGTGCTCAGGCCGCTGCCCTATCCGCAATCGAAGCGCATCGTTCGCCTGTACCAGATCAGCGACAAGGGCGCACGAAACTCCGTCTCGCAGCCTAACTTCCACGACTGGGCCGATCGGACGCGCAGTTTCGCCGCCATGGCGCTCTTGTCCGGCTGGACGGGAACGAGCACGGTCGAGATGCCCTCCGGCCCAACGCTGGCTCGCGTGACGCCGGTCACCCGTGACTTCTTCAAGGTGCTCGGCGTGCACGCGCGGTTAGGCCGTCTGTTCGTGCCCGAAGAGCAACGGTTCGGCGGACAACGGGCGGCGGTCATCAGTGAACCCTTCTCCCGCGCTCAATTCGGCGACGCGCGCCGCGCCATCGGACGGCAGATCGGTTGGGGAAACGACAGCTATACGATCGTGGGTGTGCTCCCTGCCACCGTCGACTATCCGGAAGGGAATCAGATCTGGGTGCCGATGGAGCTGCTGCCGCCCAGCACCGGACGCACATCGCAAGGCTACGCCGTCATCGCGCGGCTGCGCACCGGCGTCACGATTGACGCCGCCCAGCGCGATCTGAGCGCAGTCTCGCGCGCGATGAAGGTGGAGTACGGCAATCAGACGACCATGTCCGACGCGATGCTCGTTGGGCTTCGCGAGCAGATGGTCGGCGGCGTTCGTCCGCGGCTCCTCATGCTCCTGGGCGCGTCAGGATTCCTGTTGCTCATCGGCTTGGCCAACGCGCTCAACCTCATGACGACGCGACTCGCCGTCCGCCGCAGCGAGCTCGCCGTTCGGGTGGCACTCGGCGCCGCGCCGTCTCGTCTCGTTCGGCAGGTGCTTGTGGAGTCATCGGTGCTGGTGGGGCTGGCCGCGTTCGCCGGCGTGTGGCTCGCGCTGCTCATCGTGCGACTGGTTGTCGCCGCGCCGGTGTCGGCGCTGCCTCGCGTAGGAGAAATCACGGTCGACTGGCAGGCGCTCGCCTTCACGGTCGCGATTGCCGCGCTCCTCTCCCTGGCGCTCGGAGCGCTCTCGGCGTCGCGCATCGCCGGACAACACGTGCGCGATGCGCTCTCTGCCAGCTCGCGATCGGTGTCCGCCTCGGGTGCGGGACTCCGCCGGGCGACAGTCGTCGCCCAACTTTCGCTGACCGTGGTGCTGCTCACCGGCGCGGCGCTTCTCGGACGCAGCTTTCTCAATCTGCTGCACGTGAACCCGGGATTCGACGCGGAGCGCGTGGCCGTGGTCGACGCGGCGCCAAGCATCGATGACCAACAGCAACGGCTCGCGTATTACAACACGCTGATCGATCGTCTGCGTGCGCTGCCGGGAGTGCGCGGGGTAGGGGCGGGAACCGGAGTGCCGATCGCCAATTCTCCGCCGGACGGCGGCTACGTGCTCCTCGACGCGCCAACCGACTCTGTCCCCGCGAACGCGTGGCTCACCTTTCCGGCGTCGCGCAAGGGATACGCGAATTATGTGGTCGTCGATGGCGACTATTTCCGCACGTTAGGCATCCCGCTCGAAGCGGGGCGCCTCTTCGATGCGCGCGATCGCGTTGGAAGCCAGCCGCTGGCCGTCGTCAGCCAGCGCTTCGCCGCCCGTGCGTGGCCGGGGCAGAATCCGATCGGCAAAGTGGTCGGATACAGCATGGACTCGGACCCGCGATCGTTTACGGTCATCGGCGTCGTGGGGGATGTCCACGATGACGACCTCGCGTCCGCGCCTCCACCCACCTTCTATGCGTATTATCCGCAGCGCCTCGCCACGTACTGGCCGCTCTCGCTGGTGGTCCGCACGACCGGTGATCCCGCGACGATCATCGCCTCCGTTAGGCGCGTGGTGCACGATCTACGGCCGGATGTCGCCGTTCAGGTGCGGACCATTGACCGCGTGGTCGCATCGTCGGTGGCCGACCGGCGCTTCACCCTCTTCATCATCGCGGCGTTCGCCGGCGCGGCCCTCGTGTTGGCCACCCTTGGCGTGTACGGCATCGTGTCGTATCTGGTGACGCAGCGCACGCGGGAAATCGGCGTCCGCATCGCACTCGGCGCGCAGCAGGCGGACGTGCTCGGCTTGGTCGTTGGGGAAGGCATGCGCTTGTCGCTCGCCGGCATTGCCATCGGCATCGTCCTCAGCTTCGTGCTGACGCGCGTGATGGCGTCGCTCGTCTTTGGCGTGAGTACTACGGATCCGACAGCCTTTGGTGCAGTGGCGGCGTTCCTGGTGCTGGTCGCCGTCGTCGCCGCATACATCCCGGGCCGTCGCGCGACGCGGCTCGACCCCTTGGACGTTCTTCGAAGCTCGTAGCGGCCGGCCGCGTCGGCGTGGTGCCGTGGCGGCAATTCAGTCGCCTGTCACCGGGCCCGCTCGGCCCATAGTCTTGACAGGGGAGGGACGGGCGGCATATCGTCATGTAGACTTGCCAAGGGACGATGAACATGCCAGCCTTTCGCGACCCCGGTGACCTGCTCCAGGGCACCCTGCGCATCCTCATTCTCAAGTCGCTCCTGTTAGGCCGTGCGCACGGCTACGCGATATCGCGCTGGATCGAGGATACGACGGGCGACGTGCTTCGCATCGAGGAGGGGTCGCTGTACCCGGCCCTCCGCCGCCTGCAGGATCGCGGGCTCGTTACCTCCGAATGGGGCGTGTCGGAGAACAATCGGCGGGCGCGCTACTATAGTATTACGCGCGCCGGTCGCGCGCTGCTTCGCACCGAAGCGTCGATCTGGCTCGAGTATTCCCACGCCGTGACACGCGTGCTGCGGGCGGAGCCATCGCTCGCATGAGCGATGGTCGCGGATCGCATCGCCGCCGGTACTCGGGCTTTCTGCGCCCCGACGACGCCGGCGATGTCGACGAGGAGCTCGCGTTTCATATCCAGTCGCGCATCGAGCGCAACCTTGCGCTCGGAATGTCGGCGGCGGATGCGCGCCGCGACGCCGTCGAACGGTTCGGCGACATCGCGGCGGTTCGCTCTATTCTGGTCAGGCATGACGAACGGCAGCGGGCGACCGAGCGACGGGCCGAGTATCTCGCGGACTTCGTGCAGGACATCATATTCGGCTGGCGGGCGCTGCGGCGCGCGCCGGCATTTACGATTGCTGCCGCTCTCACACTTGCGCTTGGAATCGGAGCGAACACCGCCATCTTTTCGGTGCTCAATGCGGTGGTGCTGCAGCCGCTGCCATACTCGCAGCCCGATCGTTTGGTCACGCTGGGACAGGGATCGTCGGGAGAGTACCTGGCGCTCCGGGAGCGTTTGCGCACGATTACCGGTCTCGCGGAATGGGATCCGACAACCGATCCGGTTGACGACGGCCGCGACGCACTGCGCCTGACGGGCGTCGCCGTGACGCCGAACCTCATGCCGTTGCTCGGCGCCGCGCCGATGCTCGGCCGCGGGTTCACGCCTAACGACGGCGAGGTCGGCAACGCTCATGTGTTGATGTTGAGCTACGCGACCTGGCGCCGGGAGTTTGGCGGCGCCCGAGACGTCATCGGCCGGAAGGTGACGCTCGAGGGGCTGCCATACACCATCATCGGCGTCATGGGCCCCTCGTTCCGCTATCCAAACGCCGACGTTCAGTACTGGCGACCGTACGTCATCGATCCGCAGAACATCGGCCTCATGTGGGGCGTGGGCGGCAAGGAGTTCGTCGGCCGGCTCGCGCCTAACACGACGCTCGATCAGGCGCGGCGCGAGCTGCGCGTGGTGTGGCCGTCACTGCGTACATCGAACCCGATCTGGGACCCCGGCCCCCAGTATCGCCGGGATGCGACGGTGACGCCGCTCAAGGCAGATGTCGTCGGCAGCAGCGAACCGCTCCTCTGGATGCTCTTTGGCGCAACGCTGTTCGTGTTGGCCATCGCCTGCGTCAACGTCGCCAATCTGCTGCTCGCTCGAGCGAATTCCCGCGAACGCGAACTCGCCGTGCGTGCGGCGTTGGGCGGCGGCCGCGGCCGTCTGACGCGACAGCTCGTGACCGAAGGCCTGCTGCTTTCCGCCGTTGGTGCGGTTGCCGGGGTCGCGCTTGCCGTCCTAACCGTACACGCGCTCGTCACCGCGGTGCCGACGGGCCTTCCGAGAGCGAATGAAATCGGCGTCAGCGGCACAGCGTTGGGCTTCGCGCTCGTTATGGCCATTGCAACCGGCATCGTGTTCAGCATCGTGCCGGCGATTCGCGCCACGTCCGCGGCCGCGTCCGCCTCGGGCGCCATGCTTGGCCGCCGAGCGACGGCGTCCAGGTCGCACGCTCGCGTGTCGGCGTGGCTCGTGGGCGGTGAAATAGCGCTCGCCGTCATGCTCGTCGCAGCTTCGATGCTTCTCGTACGCAGTTTCGCCGCGCTTCGATCGATCGCCCCCGGATTCGATCCCGCTCACGTCGTTGCCGCGCGCATCTCGGCGCCCGAGGCGACGTACACCTCCGGCAGCGAGCGTCTGGCCAACTTCTATGCCGACGTGCTCGAGCGCGTGGGCGCCATGCCGGGCGTCACGAGCGCTGCGTTAGTCAACCAGCTTTCGCTCGCCGAGCCGGTCTGGAGTCAGGCGATCCGCGTCCAGGGACAGTTCGAAGACGTGAAGCATGCGCTGCCGATCGTCGACCACTTTCAAACCGTGAGTCCGGGATACTTCGCGGCCATGGGGATTCCGGTTCTGCGCGGACGATCGTTCACGGATGCGGATCGTCCGGGTGAGCCGCTGGTGGCTGTCGTTAGTAGGAGTGTCGCGAGGCGGTTCTGGCCGAATGGCGATGCCATCGGCCAACGCATCGGCTATCCGTTCGACAGCCCCTGGATCACGGTCGTCGGCGTGGTGCCCGATACCAAGCAGGACAGCCTGCGCGACACGTCGAGCGCGACGATGTACATGCCGTGGGCGCAGCGCACCAGCATGGTCGGCACTGAGCTATGGATCGTCGTGCGCGGCGCGGGTGATCCCGCAGCCACGGGCATGGCGATTCGTGGCATTGTCCACGACATCGACCGCGGCGTGCCGGTGAGCGACGTGCGGACGATGAACGATGTCGTGGACAACTCGGTTGCCGGCGCCCGGTTCACCGCTGGCTTAGTGACGGTGTTTGCGTTAGTCGCGCTGGCGCTTGGCGCCGTCGGCATATTCGGTGTCATGTCGTACGTCGTGAACGAGCGCCGGCAGGAGATGGGGTTGCGTATCGCTCTCGGGTCCTCCGCCGGCGGCGTGGTCAGGCTCGTCGTCGTGCGGGCGCTGCGACTGGCGGCGATCGGGACGATCGTCGGCTTGGCGTGCACACTCGGAGCGATGCATTCGCTCGACCGATGGTTGTACGGCGTCTCCCCGTTGGACCCTGTCACGTTCGCGGGGGTAGCCGCTCTATTCTGCGTGGTCGCCGTCCTCGCCAGCTACCTGCCGGCGAGGCGGGCGGCGCGAGCCGACCCGGCGGCGGCGCTCGTCGAATAGAACAGGCCAAGCAGCACGCCGGGCCATCCGACGGCCTGGATGCATCGCGTTAGGCGCGGCGGGCGGCGCCGACGACCACGATGCTCGGCGTCACCGCAAGGGCGCCGGCGGTCAACCAGTAGAGCAGCGTGGCGAAGGCGTACGCCGCGGCGTCGAACGCGCGCGTGCCCGCATGCGCGAGGACGGGTGACGGCATCGCGCGAATCCGCCCAAAGCCCATGGCGGCGAGGCGCGCGCGCAGATACTGGCGACGGAAAATGAAGATGTGCTCGGGGTTGAAAAAGCGAATGCGATGCTGCAGCCGCTGCCGGGCACGCGAGCGCGTGGCGCGATACCACCGCTGCCACAGC
This sequence comes from Gemmatimonadaceae bacterium, assembly GCA_036273715.1. Classification (NCBI taxonomy): domain Bacteria; kingdom Pseudomonadati; phylum Gemmatimonadota; class Gemmatimonadia; order Gemmatimonadales; family Gemmatimonadaceae; species Gemmatimonadaceae bacterium. The sequence continues at coordinate 148,564 of DASUHB010000069.1, read as the reverse complement.
CGGATGAGCGGCCACTTGTGCGGCAGGCGGAGAATCACCGTGCCGCCGGGCGCGACGAGCTTGTCTAACGCAGACCAGAGACGCCGGATGTCGGGTTCGAAGTACAGGACGTCGCTCAGCACGACGATGTCGTAACGCCGCTCGTGCTCGTCGAGCGCTTGCGCGCCGCCGGTGATCGTCGGGAATCCATGTTGCTCGTTCGCGGCCTTGGTCCCCGAGGCAGAGATGTCGTTCACGACCACGTACAGGTCCGGACGCCGTTCGACGAGATGCGCCATGAGATCGCCGCGCGCACCGCCGATGTCGAGCACGTGTGCGCCGCGCGGCGCGAGATCGTCGATGACGCGCGCCAAGTGCCTGAATATGCGGCGTCTCGAGAAGCGAAAGTACTTCTCGCCATTGTACATGACCTCGAATTGCCTGCGGACGAGACCCGGATCGATGCGCGCGTCGGACCAAACGAGCCCGCACCGGCTGCACTCGAGGAGATGAATCAGCGTGCTGAAATGGACGTACTGGCCCCAGGGTTTTCGCTTGGGGCGCCCGCCGCAGTCCGGGCATCGCCGCACGCGTTCCGCCTTCACCTCCTTGAATCCGTTGCGTCTGGCGTATCGCAGCCAGCGCGTGTTGCCATCGAATCCGACGTTGCGCTCGAGTATCGCCCGATAATTCCGCTGGTGGTTCGGCATCGCTTACCATCCTCGGTCGCATGGTTGTCGCGCCGCACCGTTAGGCACGGCCGGCGCCGCCGCGAGCGGCCAACCGCTGAGGCGGTCATCTCGCGGAGCGGGCGAATCGCCGCGCGAGTCGTGCCGAAGTGCTCGCTCGGAGTCGAGCGGTCGACGCCGCCCGTGTCAGGCGGCTGCTCGAAGGCCCAACGCATTGCCATCGATCGCGAAGGCCACCGTCAGACTGGACAGTGGCCTTCGCATGGTCGACGAGACGAACCCGCTCGCCGACGGACAATGTCGAAATCGGGACGGGAGTCGGCTAATGCGCGCCGGCCATCTGCCGCATGAACTCCTCGGTGCGCGTCTTCATTTCCTCCGGGGTCAGATCTTCCTTGTGGGTCGCGATCGTCCACCAATAACCCTCGGGATCCACGATCATGCCGCAGCGATCTCCCCAGAATTGATCCGCCATTTCTCCCATGCCGCCGGGCGCAACCTTGGCGCCTGCCTTGAGCGCGCGATTGAATAGCGTGTCGCAGTCGTCGACGTACAGCCAGATCGACACCGGCGAGCCGTTGTGATCTTTCGTCGTGTTGCCGCCCATCATGTCATCGTTGAGCATGATCGCAGAATCGCCAATGCGAATCTGCGCGTGCAGCACTTTGCCGTCCGGCCCCACCGCGCGCGCCACCTCCTCGGCGCCGAGCGCTTTCTTGTACCATTCGATCGCCTGGGCCGCGTTCGCCATGGTGAGATGCGGCGTGACGGTGTGATACCCCTCGGGTACCGTTCTCTTCGCCTTGGCCATGTGTCCCTCCTGCAAATGATCGTGGACCCTCATGCTCACCAGCGCCGGCCGGAAATGCAAGCGGTGCGGCGCAAACTTTGACGCGGCGCGCACGAGCGTGACACAAAACATCTGCGTCGCGCTCGCCTTCTTGCGCATGCGGCCGGGTTGCGGAGATAGTTGATGTAAGCATTTGCTTCGTTTGCGCGTATCACCGGCACGGGCACGATCTTTGTGCCTTCGCTTCGCTCGCCCGCGGAGGGTTCCCCGATGCGCCGCTCGCTTCGCTTCACGTCGCCGATCGTTGCAGTCACGACGCTCACGCTTGGTCTCGCCGCCGCGCGCCCGCTGCCGCTCCCGCCCGCGCACCACATCACCGAGTACGCCATCCCTCGGCCTAACGCATTCCCGCACGACCCCGCGGTCGGCGCCGATGGCATCGTGTGGTACACGGACATGGCCAACAGCGTCATCGGGCGGCTCGATCCGTCGACGGGCAGGATCACGGACTACCCGACGCCGACGCCGCGATCGGGCCCGCACGGCATCATCGTCGCGCCCGACGGGGCCGTGTGGTACACGGCGAACGCCGCCGGCCGGTTAGGCAGGCTGGACCCCGCGACGGGCAAGATTCGTGAATACGTGTTGCCCGCCCGTGCGCGCGACCCGCATACGCCGCTCTTTCACGACGGCAAGATCTGGTTCACGGCGCAAGGCTCGAATCTGTACGGCGAGCTCGATCCGGCAACGGGCCACGTCCGCATCTTTCCGCTCGCGACGCCGCACGCGCTGCCGTACGGTCTCGTGGCCGGCCACGATGGCGGTCTCTGGATGGCCTTGTTCGGCACGAACGTCATCGGCCGCATCGATCCATCGAGCGGCGCATTGCGCGAGTTCACGCTGCCCGATGCCGGCGCGCGTCCGCGGCGGCTGGTCGTCGACGCGACAGGTCGTGTGTGGTTCACCGACTACGTGCAGCACAAGTTAGGCGTGCTGGATCCGGCCACGGGCACCGTGCGGGAGTTCGCGACGCCCGGCGGAAAGGAAGCCGGCCCCTACGGCATCGCCATCGCGCCGGACGGCCGTCTCTGGTACGACGAGGCGGGGACGAATCAGGTGATCGTGTTCGACCCGAACGCCGATCGCGTCGCCGAGGTGGTCGCGATTCCGACCAAGGGTGCGGTCGTCCGCAACATGGCGCTCGACGCGGCGCGCGGCCGCCTCTGGCTCGCCCTCAGCGGGACAGGCCGGCTCGGCCTCATCACACTCGGCGCCTAACCGAAAGACCGTCAGGAGGTACCACCGCACGGGCTGACCGCCCCCTTGCGCTTCGATGGAAGGCCTCGCATCCTATCCATCGAAACCAAATGGGAGTGCCCTCTGCCCGCATCGATCGACATTCTCCGCGGCACCCTCGACGTCCTCGTGCTCAAAGCGCTGTCGTGGGGACCGAGCCACGGCTACGACGTTGCGCGCTGGATCGAGCGCGCAACCGGCGACGTGCTGAACGTCGGCGAAGGCACGCTCTATCCCGCGCTGCACCGGCTGCGGAGCAAGGGGTGGGTGCGACCGTCGTGGGGCGTCTCGGACAACGGACGACGCGCCTGCTACTACGAGCTCACCGCGCAAGGCCGGGCGCAACTGCGCGTCGAGCGCGACACCTGGACGCGGTACGCGACCGCGGTGTTCGCGGCGCTCTCGGCGCCGGCCAACCCGGTCTAACGAAGAACCGATGCGGCGAGACGACCGATCGCATCGACGCGGCTGGCGTGCGCGCCTGATGTCGCGCGGTGTGGAGCGCGACATCGACGATGAGATCGCGTATCACCTCGAGCGTCGCGTCGCCGAGTACGTCGCGGCAGGGTTGGACCCCATCGCCGCACGCGAGCGCGCCATGCAACGCTTTGGCCAGGTCTCCAGTGTGCGCGATGAGGCCGTGCGAATGGAGCGTGCGTACAAGCGCCGGCAGAGTGCGCGCGACCTCGTCGCCGCTGTGGCACGCGACGCGCGCGTCGCGCTCCGCGCCATCCTGAAGAGTCCGGGTTTCGCGATCACGTCCATCGTCTGCATCGCGCTTGGCGTCGGCGTGACGACGATGATCCTGTCCGCCGTCGACGCGATGCTCGTGCGGCCGCTGCCGTATCCGAATGCGCGGCAGCTCGTGTCCGTGTACGCGCAGAACGTGTCGCACGACTATCACCGCGTGAACGTCTCCTACAAAGACTATGTCTCCTGGCGCGACGAGAACCGGTCGCTCTTGGCGTTAGGCATCTGGACCTGGGCGACGATCACGATCACGACCGGCGAGAGCGAGCGCGTGTCCGGCGCCGCGGTGTCGGCGAATCTCTTCTCGCTGTTAGGCGTCCGGCCGATGTTGGGCAGAGGATTCCGGCCGGAAGAGGAGCGCCTCGCATCGTCAGACGTCGTGCTGCTCGGCTACGGACTCTGGCAGCGGCGCTTCGGCGGCGACAGCTCGATCGTCGGACGTACGATCTCGATGGACGGTCGGCCGCATCTCGTCGCCGGCGTGATGCCGCCCGGATTCAGCTTCCCGGATGTCGGCCAGTTCTGGATGCCGTTCGCGACCGATGGGCCGTCGAGCGAACCGCGCAACAATCGCGAATACGCGGGTGCGATCGGCCGGCTGCGACCCGGCGTGACCGTCGAGCAGGCAACGACGGACCTGGCGCGCGTATCGGCCCAACTGCAGCGCGAATTTCCCAACGAGAACACCGGGTGGGCAGCCGAGGTGATGACGCTGCGCGAGGACCTCACGGGAGACTTCCGGCGCCCCCTGTTCGTGTTTCTCGGCGCGGTGGCGTTCGTGCTGCTGATCGCGTGCGCCAACGTGGCGAACTTGACGCTCGTGCGCGGCATCTCGCGTGGCCGGGAGCTTGCGCTGCGCTCCGCGCTTGGCGCCGCGCGCGGCGATCTCGTTAGGCAATTGTTCACGGAGAGCGCGCTCATCGCGGTTGCGGGCGGCGTCGCCGGCGCCGTGGCCGGCATCTGGGCGGTGCGGTTGGCGCGCTTGGCGTTTCCGAACGGCGTCCCGTTCTATTTCGATTTCACCGTGGATGCGCGGGCGCTCGCCGCCTCGGCGCTCGTGATTGTCATGACCGCGGTGCTGTGCGGTGTCGTGCCGGCGCTGCGCGTGACGAAGCTGGACGTGAATCGCGCGCTACGCGATGAGCGCGCACGAACGGGCGGCAGTGGCGACGCCCACGTGAGCGGCCGCTCGATCCTGGTGGTCGCCGAGCTCGCCATCTCGACCGTCCTGGTGATCGGCGGCGCGCTGCTGGTTCGCAGCTATCGGGCTTACACACACACGGACCTGGGGTTCGATCGGGCCGGAATCCTCACGGCGCGCGTGACACTGCCCGACCAGGGCTACGAGGCGAGTGCGCGGCGCATCGCGTTGTTCACGAATCTCGAGGCACGCGTGCGCGCGATTCCTGGTGTACGCGTCGTCGGGTCGGCGCAGGGCATTCCGTTCAGCGGATGGGACGTGCAGAGCGACGTCTGGTTTGACGGTCGGCCGCCGGCGCGGCCCAACGAAGAATTCGAGTCGCATTTCCAGGTGGTGTCTCCGGACTTCTTCCCGGCGCTGGGCGTTGCGTTAGTCCGAGGACGTGCGCTCGCCGCGGCCGACCGCGACACGCTTGCGCCGGTTGCGGTCGTGAACGAGAGCTTCGTGCGGCGTGCGTATCCAAACGAAGATCCGATCGGCAAACGCGTGCGATTCGCGCCGCCCGAAAGCGGCCAGCCGTGGGTGACGATCGTTGGGGTGGTGCGCGACTACCGCCACTACCGCCTGCCGCAGCCGATGGGGCCGGCGCTGTACATGCCGTATCGGATGCTACCGACGCGCTCGCAGGTGCTCGTCGTGCGTACGCGCCTAACGAATCCCTATGCCATCGTGCCGGCGATGCGTGCCGCCCTGCACGACCTGGATCCCGGCCTGGCGCTGTACGACGTCAAGACAATGGATGACGCCGTGAACCAGTCGCTCTGGCGACAGCGCGTGCAGAGCAGAGTACTGGCGGCCTTCGCCGCGCTGGCGCTGCTGCTGGCCGCGGTGGGACTCTACGGTCTCGTGTCGTACAGCGTCTTTCAGCGGACGCGCGAGATCGGTGTCCGGGTGGCGCTTGGTGCGCAGCGTGGCGATGTGTTGGCGTTGGTGTACGGCCACGGCGGCCGTCTGGTGCTCGCGGGATTGGCGATCGGGTTGACGTCAGGCGCGCTTCTCTCGCGCACGCTCGGCTCGCTGCTCTACGAGGTTGCGCCGATCGACGTGTTGAGCTACGCGCTCGCGGCATGTGTGATCGCGGCGATCTCCTTCGCGGCGTTGTTCATTCCCGCGCGCCGAGCGATGTCGGTGGACCCGTCGCGGGCGATGCGGGCGGAATAGCCGTTCGCGCACGTTAGCCGTCGCGGGCTCAGTCCTGCCGCAGTGCCGAGGCTGGGCTGCGGCCGAGCGTCCGGATGCCGAAGCGCGCATCGCGCGCGCGAATGCCGACGACTCGACGCCGAGTTGTTAGCGGCCGGCCGCCGTGAGGCGATAGTACCGTGCCGTAGCCATGCAGCGACCCAAGGCTCAGCGTCTTGAGCGACTACCGATCGATCTGCGCCATCTGCGCGACGCCGTAGCGCGGGCCGGCGACCTGGCCCGGCGCGAGCGCGCGCTCGAGCTGCCCGACGTCGTCTGACGTTAGGCGGATGTCGGCCGCGGCGACGTTTTCTTCGAGGTATGAGCGGCGCTTGGTGCCGGGAATGGGCACGATGTCCGGTCCGCGCGACAGCAGCCACGCCAGCGCGATCTGCGCAGGTGTCGCCGCCTTTCGGGAGGCCACCTCGCGTACGGCGGCCGCGGCGCGCATGTTCGCATCGAAGTTGGCGCCCTGGTAGCGCGGATCGCCGCGGCGGTAGTCGCCCTGCGGATACTCCTCGGCGCGCTGGACGTGTCCAGTGAGGAATCCGCGGCCCAGCGGCGCGAACGCGACGAGTCCGATGCCCAACTCGCGGAGCAGGGGAATGAGCTTGGGCTCGAGGTTGCGTTCCCAGAGCGAGTATTCGCTCTGCAGCGCGGCAATCGGGTGGACCGCATGCGCACGACGAATCGTCGACTCGCCCGCTTCCGACAGGCCGAGGAAGCGCACCTTGCCGGCACGAACGAGTTCGGCCATCGTGCCGACGACGTCCTCGATCGGCACCGCAGGATCGACGCGGTGCTGATAGAGCAGGTCGATGCGGTCGGTGTGCAAGCGCTCTAGCGACGCGTCGACGACCTGGCGGATGTGCGCGGGCTGGCTGTTCACGCCGTTGATCGCGCCGTCGCCGAAGGTGAAGCCGAACTTGGTCGCGATCATCACGCGGTCGCGCGCGTCTCCGCCTAACGATCTGAGCGCGCGGGCCAGGAGTTTCTCGTTCTCGTACGGGCCGTACGCTTCCGCGGTGTCGAGGAACGTGACGCCGAGCTCGATCGCGCGATGGATGGTGGCGATGGACTCTCGTTCATCGCGGTCGGCGGTGGTGCCGTAGGCGTAGCTCATGCCCATGAGGCCGAGGCCCATGGCGGAGACGGTGAGGCCGCTTGTGCCTAACGGGCGAGTGCCGAGCATGGTCCGATCCCGGTCGAAGTGTTCGCGCGCCGCCGACTGCCGTGGCGCGGTTGTCTTTCAACATATCCCGTCTCGGCGCGTCCTGCGGGATCGTCATCTCGAAGGGAAGCTTCAAAGCTGGCGGCGACCGCCGCCGCGGTTCTCGGTCCGGCTCTGCGCGCCGCATGGGCCGACCCGGCGATCGCAATGCGCGCCGACTAGCGATAGGGCATCCGCGAGCCCGGCCATGCTCGACGGAGCATCACGGAGTTTTTGCCTACAAAGTAGGCAAAAACTCTCTGATGCTGTCGCGGGGGACATTGTCCCGTCCGGGTTCAGCCCAGCGATTGCGTTCCGCGAGCGGTGAAACTATCGTTGCCCAAACCTCGTTAGTGGACGAACGATGCCTCGCGACGCCAGTGACCTCCTGCACGGCACGCTCGATGTGCTGGTGCTCAAGACCCTCTCCTGGGGCGCCATGCACGGCTACGCCATCGCCGAATGGATCGAGCACCGCGGCGGCGGCCACCTCGTGATCGTGGATGCCGCGCTCTACAAGGCGCTCCACCGACTCGAGGAAAGCGGTGCCATCACGTCGGAGTGGGGACTCTCCGACAACAAGCGCCGAGCGAAGTACTACTCGCTCACAACGCGCGGCCGCGCGCGACTCCGCTCTGAATCGGAGACCTGGAAGCGGTACGCCCTCGCGGTGGGCCGAATCATCGAGTCGAGCTGATCATGCAGGTGCCCTCCGGTGTTCGCCGCGCGTTCCGACTGCCCGCGTCGAGCGGGCAGATCACGCGCGACCTGGAGGACGAGGTGGCTTTCCATGTCGCGATGCGCGTCCAGTCGCTCGAACGTGCGGGACGGTCCCACGATGACGCGATCGCTCAAGCCCAACGGAAATTCGGAGACGTCCAGGACCTGCACGACTACTGCGTCGCCTTGGAGGTGCCGCACATGCAACGCGCGCAAGCTCGCGAACGACTTTCCAGCATCGCCCAGGACCTGCGATTCGCGCTTCGTCAGATGCGCCGGTCCCCGGCGTTCGCTCTCATCGCAAGCCTGACGCTCGCGTTGGGCGTCGGCGCCACGACAGCGATCTTCTCCGTCGTCAACGGGGTCGTGCTCAAACCGCTGCCGTTCTCCGATCCGCAGCAGCTGGTCCAACTGTGGGGCATCGACGCCAACGGGCGCCATCTGCACTTCGCAGATCCGACGTTCGACCATCTCCTCGCCGAAAACCATACGCTGAGCGCGGCGGCGGAGTACAACACCGGCGACATGTCGTTCTCCACGAACGGCACCGCGACGCGTGTGACCGCGGCCGGGGTGTCGAAAGAGTTTTTTCGCGTGCTGAACGTCCGCCCCGAGCTCGGTCGATCGTTTGCGCCGGAAGACCAACAGAAGGGTTCGCCCATGGTGATCCTGATCAGCCATGGCCTCTGGATGCGGCTCTTTGGCGGATCGGAGTCAGTGATCGGTACCATCATCAAGAGCGGCGAAACGCCGATCACGATCATCGGCGTGCTGCCGGCCGGCAAGGAATTTCCCGCCGGCACCGATGCCTGGTATCCGCGCGAGCCGTTCGGCGAAGCCACCAGCTACACGGCGCACAACTGGAACGTCATCGCGCGCGTGAAAGACGGCGTCACGACCGAGGCCGCGACACGCGACGTTTCGATGGTGCTGCGCCGCTTGCACGCGGCAGTCGGCGATGCGACGTGGACGCTTGACGGCACGGCGATTCCACTGCGCGATCAGATCATCGGCAGCGTCAAAGTCCTCCTCTTGCTCATCCTTGGCGCGTCCGCCGTGCTGCTGCTCATCGCGTGCGCGAACGTTGCCAACCTGCTCATCGCGCGCATGGCGGTGCGCGAGAGTGAAATCGCCGTACGCGTGGCCATCGGCGCCGGGCGGGGGCGGATTGCGCAGCAGCTGCTGATCGAAACGTCGCTGCTGGCCGCGGTGGGATGCCTGGGAGGCATGGTGATCGCGGCCGCGGGGATGAAGATGCTGCTCGTGCTGCGTCCGGCGTTGATCCCGCGCGTGGGAGAGTTGTCGCTCGATTGGCGCGTGCTCGTGTTCGCCGTCGTCATTTCGGCGGCCACGGCGGTTGCGTTAGCACTCGTCGCCGCGTGGCGCGGCACCGCCGGCGATCTGCGCGCCGCGCTGTCACAGTCGCAGCGCACGCAAGGCGGCGGTGGCGCGAGCTATCGCGTGCGCGGCTCGCTCGTCGTCGTGCAGCTCGCGATGACGGTGGTGCTGCTCATCGGCGCCGGCCTGCTCGCGCGCAGCTTCGTCGGCCTCATGAGCATCGACCCGGGATTTCGCACGCACGGCATGGTGGTGGCCGGCACCGTCTTCGATGAGCCGCGCGACACGAATTACATCGGCCGCCGCTCCGTGTACTATCAGCAGCTCGCCGAGCGCGCGCTCGCCATTCCGGGCGTGACGAGCGTCGGCATCTCCGATGCGCCGCCGTTCTCGAACGGCAGCAGCAACGGCGAGTTCCTGGTGCTCGACAACGCGGGCATCAAGCTCGCGCCGAGCGCCCTCGAGGGGATGTTCAACGACAAGGCGCGCACCGGCTACGCGACCTATCGCACGGCCACCGGCGGCTACTTCAAGGCGATGGGGATCCCGGTACTGTCGGGTCGGGTGTTCGATGCGACCGACCGCGCGGGCGGGCCGGAAGTCGCCGTGATCAACGCGGCGCTGGCGCACAAGCGGTGGCCTAACGGAGATGCCATGGGCAAGGTGATCGAATTCGGCAACATCGACGGCGACCTGACGCCGATGACGATCGTCGGCATCGTCGGCGATACGCGCGAGCAGGACCTGGCGGCCGACCCTCTGCCCGCGGCGTACGTCGACTTCGATCAGCGTCCCGGCAACAGCAACGAGATGTTCGTGATCATGGCGGCAAGCAACGAAGCCGGGGCGATTGCCGCGGCGCGGCGCGCGTTCCCGCAGGTGCGCGCCGATGTGCCGATGCGGTTTCTCACCGTCGAGGACATCATCGGCCGGTCGGTGGACAGCCAGCGATTCATGCTGCTCCTCGTGGGCATCTTCGGGGCGGTCGCGCTGCTGCTGGCAACGCTCGGTGTCTACAGCGTGATCTCGTATCTCGTCGCCCAACGCGGGCGCGAGATCAGCATTCGCGTCGCGTTGGGCGCCTCGGCGCCGCAGATCGTGCATCTGGTGTTGAAGCAGGGAGTGGCGTTGTCGCTGGTGGGCGCGATTATCGGCGGTGTGGCGGCGCTGGCGGCCACGCGCGTCCTCAAGCGGCTCCTCTATCAGGTGAGCCCCACCGATCCGATCGCGTTCGCGACGGTGCTCGTGGTGCTCTGCGGCGTGGCGCTGGTGGCGAGCTACGTCCCGGCGCGCCGTGCCGCGGCGTTCGAACCGATGGACGTGTTGCGCGGCGGCTAAAAGACGGACCAAGCTCTGACACTAACGGACAAAAGCGAAAGGCGGAGCAAGCTATGATACTGCCGGACACTGCCGGACAAACGCGCACCGTGTCAGGCAGTGTCCGGCAGTCTCCGCCTTTTGTCCGCCTGGATAAAAATTGGAATCGACACGAGCTGCACTGCCATCGCGAACACGATGACGGCGGGGATCGAGCTGCGATACAACAGCCCGGTCACGACGCTGCCGATCAGCCAGCCGACGCCGTAGCCGGTGTAGAACAACCCGAACGCGAGATTGCGCTTCCCCTCGGGCAGCATGCCGGCGAGCACGGCCTTGAGCAGCGTGTCCTGGGTCGCGTAGCCGACACCCCAGAGCACGAGGCCGACGAGCGCGGCGCCGAAACCGCCCAGGAACACGAGCGGCGAAAACAGGGAGCTCACGAACACCGCCACGAGCACGACGCGCAGGCCGGCGCGATCGTACAGCTTGCCTAACGCAAGGTTGACGAACACGCCCACGCCGGTCGAGATAGCCAGGAAGAGCGGGATCCAGCCGAGCGACACCACGTGCCGGCTCGCCAGATGGAACGAGATAAACTCGAAGCTCATGAGGCCGGCGCCGAAGCATCCCGCGGCCAACATGAACAGCCAGAACGACGGCGTGAAGCCTGCCGGCGCCGCCCGCCGGTCGCTGTCGGTCTCGAGCCGCGATGGCACCGGAAAAATGACGCGCGCCACCACCAACGCGGCGATCGCGCAGGCGGCCGAGATGAAGAGCAGGGCGTAGCCGTGGCGATACCCGAGTCCGCGCGACAGCGCGATCGCGAGAATGATCGGTCCGATCGTGGCCCCGGTTTCGTCGAGCGCCGAGTTGAGCCCGTACACCCACCCGCGGCCCAGCGCGCCGGTGGAGTACGACAGCATCGCGCCGACGGTCGGCTTGCGGATCGCTCGGCCGATGCGCTCGGTCAGGATGAGCACGCCGGCGATTTCCCAGTTGCCGGCGAACGCCATGGCCGGCACGGCGAACAGGTTGATGCCGTAGCCGACGAACGTGAGCGCCCAGTACTTGCCGGTCCGGTCCGCCGCCCAACCGGACACGGCGCGCAGGCTGTACCCCAAGAACTCGCCGAGCCCGGCGACGATGCTGATGGCGGCGGCGCCCGCGCCTAACGATCCCATGAAGGGGCCGTTGATGCTGCCGCCGCCCTCGTACGTGATGTCGGCGAACAGGTTGACGATGCCCATCACCACGACGAACGCGAACGCCGACGCGGCCAGCGCGGCGTACCGGGAGCGCGGCGCGTCCGATGCCGTCTCGTTCACCGAATGCCTAACGGCCGATCATGAGGATGGTGAACGAGCCCGGCACCGGCGTCCCGAACGAGGCCCGGCTTCCCGGCTCGGCGCCCGCCGGGGGCGGGGTGCGCTCGAGGCTGATCGTGAAAATGCGATTCGTCTTCGTGTCCAGCGTGATCGTGCGCGCGCCGTTCATCGTTGGCAGGTCCTCTTCGACCGCGAACGCCGTCGGACTCCGTTCCTTGACCACCGTCAGCGTGCCGTTGGCGCCGGTGCTGAACGCTTCCCCGGTCGCCGGATTGAATACGGCGCCATCCGACCGGCCGGCCAGCGGCAGCGTGTCCAGGATCGCGCCGGTCCTCGCGCTCAGGATCACCATCGTCGGCTGCGGAGGATTCGCCGGCGGATTGCCCGACTGCGCGCAGGCCGCGAACAGCACGTGGTGCGCGTCGTCGAGCGCCAGGCCATTGCAGCGGCCGTGGTCGCCTAACGAATAGTGCGCGGTGGCGCGCATCGTCCTGGCGTCGATCACCGTCACGCTGCCGGCCGAGTCCTGCATCACATCGTAGATCGTGCCGTGCCCGTCGGTTACCGCCTCTTCCGGCGTGCCGCCCAGGTCGACGGTACCGAGCACCGTGCCGTCCTTGGCGTCGATGACGGTGGCGTTGCGTGTCGGATGGCTGAACACGTAGACGCGCCGGTTGAACGGATCGAAGAGAATGCCGTCGGGCCGCGCCGGGGCAACCGGGATCTGCTTGATGATGGTGAGCGACTTGGTGTCGAACATCGTCACGGCGGGACTGCTCGAGAAGCCGTGGCCGGACTTGGGATCGACGACGACGCCCTGGCCGCCGCTATTGGGAATCTCGCCTAACGGAGCCAGCGTCTGCAGATCGAAGACGGTGATCCGGCCCGGCACCGCCGCCTTGGCGGGCGTGCTGTCCGTGGCCGGTTCGGCGCGCGAACCGCCGCGCGGAATGTAGAGGCGCCGGCCGGCGACGTCGGCGTACACGTAGTCGTACCCGCCGTCGCCGCCCACTCGAGCCCGCTTGAGCACGTGATACGGCCCGGTGGTCGATGGCTGCTGCGCCGGAAGCGACGCGCCGAGAAGGAGTACAGGCAGGACGAGGAAGAAGCGGAGTGGGCGCATGCTCGAGTCCGGAGAAGAGAGGAACCTGGGATAGCACGAACATATTGGCCCGACGCATCCCGCGTCAAAGCCCGGCGCCTAACCATGTGCGAGCGCCGTGGCCGGTCCGGGGACCACCACGCGCCGTCCGACCGCGGCCGCCCTGCTGTGCTCGCCGCTCCTATTGACATTCGATAGGGCAGGCGGCATACTCGTGTAGACACCCTATACGAGTGAAGATGCCGCAGACGCCGCTGCTACAGGGAACCCTCGACCTGCTCATCCTCAAGGCCCTGAGCCTCGAGCCGCTGCATGGACTCGCGGTCTCTCGGCGCGTCGAGCAGATCACGCGCGGGGCGTACAGCGTTCGGCCGGGTTCGCTCTTTCCGGCGCTGCATCGCCTCGAGCAGCACGGATGGCTCGCGGCCTCGTGGGGAGCATCCGAGCACAACCGCCGCGCCAAGTACTACCGCCTAACGCCCGCCGGCCGGCGCCAGTTGGCCGCCGAAACCGACGAGTGGAAACGGGTGGCCGGCGCGATGCGCGCCGCGCTCGAATCCGCATAGACCGGGACGGCGACACGCATGCGCCCCATCTCGATGGTCCGACACATCTGGCGAACCGTCGCCCACCGGCGGCGCGCCGAGCTCGACCTGGACGAGGAACTGCACGCCTACGTCGCGTTGCTCGCGGCCGAGCATCAGCGGGCAGGTGCCGGACCCGAGGCGGCGCGGCGAGCCGCGCTCCTTGCCACCGGTGGAATCGAGCGCGTGAAAGACGAGACGCGTGACGCCTGGGTCGGCGAATCGATCTCCAACGCCGTTCGCGCTGTGCGACACGCGCTGCGCTCGCTCGCGCGCTCACCTGTCTACACGAGCACGGCGATTCTGACGCTGGCCATCGGCATCGGCGGCGCCACGGCCATGATCACCATCTTCAAGGGCACGCTGCTGCGCCCGCTGCCCGCCGTGCGTGCGCCCGCGCAGCTCGTATCGGTTGAGGTCGTGGCCTCATCGGGCGCGCTCGGCGAAATGAGCTATCCCGATTTTCGGGACATTCGCGGCGAGACCCACACGCTTTCTGGCCTAACGGCCTACAACGGAACGCCGATGCAGGTGCACGACGCCGCCGGCGACACGCGCGCGATGGTGAACTACGTGAGCGGCGAGTTCTTCTCCGTGCTCGGCGTTCGCGCGGCAGCGGGGCGGCTGCTCGCACCATCGGATGTCGTGCCGCGCACGATCGCGCCGGTGGTCGTGATCAGCTATCGGTTCTGGCAGCAGCGATTCGGCCGAGCGGTATCGGCGGTCGGCTCGACGCTCGATGTGTATGGCTATCCGCTCACGATCATCGGCGTCGCGCCGAAAGGATTCATCGGTGCGATGAACCTGTATCCGATGGATCTCTGGATCCCGCTGACGATGCTGCAGCCGGTGTCTAACGAGGGCGACCCGACCGCCCGTCGCGGCGACGGCTGGTTCCGCGCCGTTGGGCGGCTGGCGCCCGGACACACGGTCGCGGAGGCGCAGCGCGAGCTGTCCCTGATCATGAGCCGCCTGGCGGCGACGTATGCGGAGGATCGCGGTCGCGGCGTTCGCGTGTTCGCCGGCGCGGGCATGGCGAGCTACGACCGGAGCGACGTGGAGCGGCTGCCGCGCCTCGTGTCCGCAGCCGTCGCCATGGTGCTGCTCATCGCCTGTGCGAACGTCGCCAATCTCGGGCTCGTTCGGTCGGCGGCGCGCCGGCGCGAGCTGGCGACGCGTCTGGCGCTCGGCGCGTCGCGCACGTCGCTCGCCGGACGTCTGGCCATTGAGGGCGCCATCCTCGCGGTGGCTGCCGCGGCGCTTGGCGTGGGGCTCGCGCAGCTGGTCGTGTGGGCCCCCGTGGTCCACACAATAGTGGCGATGCCGAATCCCGATCTGTCATTGGATTGGCGCGTGGTGTTCGCGGCGGCGCTGCTTGCGTTAGGCGTCGCCGTGCTGGTCTCGCTCGCGCCGGTGGCGCACGCGATGCACCTGTCGCCGGGAGCGGTGCTCAAGGATGGCGCGGCCGGCGCGGTGCGGCGCCGGTCGCGCCTGCAGCGGCTGCTGGTTGCGGGCCAGGTGGCCGCCTCGCTCGTTTTGTTAGGCGCAGCCGCCGCGGTATTCGATGCGATGCAGCACATGCTCGCCGCCGACCCGGGCTTCGATGTGCCCGGCGTGACGTACGCCTGGATCGACCCGCACACGGCACGGTTGGACAGCGCGGGACAGCTCGCGTTTTTCCGCGAGCTACTGGCCAACGTGCGACGGAATGCGAGCGTGGCCGCCGCCGCGCTCACCACCACGCCGCCGCCGCAAGAGTGGTCGACGCGCGCGTCGGTCTTTCGCGCGGGTGAAGAACCATCGCGCGAGCAGCTCGCGGGCCACGACTTCGATTTTCCGATCAGGTCCTACATGGACAACGTGTCGCCGGCGCTCTTCGCTGTGCTGCACATTCCACTGTTGCGCGGTCGAGAGTTCACGTCGGCGGACGACGAGCACGCCGCGCACGTCGTCATCGTGAGCCGCCGCCTCGGTGAGGCGCTGTGGCCGGGTGTGAACCCCATCGGCAAGCTGCTCGTGTGGCCTAACCTCTCCGGCGCGCCGCGCCCGCCGCTGCTCGTGGTCGGGGAGGTGGCCGACACCAAGCACGCCTCGCTCGCCGACGCCGAGCCGCCGTTCGTGATGTACGTCCCATACACGCAGGAGCGACCGACCAATCTGTCGCTGCTCGTGCGCACGCGCGACGGCGCGCCGGTGTCCGCGGCGTGGATCCGCCGCATCGTCGCGGGCATCGCACCTTCGGCGAGAGTCGAAGAACCGCGGCCACTGGGGAGTGTGATCGCGATGACGCTCGAGCCCCAGCGACTCGCGAGCCTGTGGATCGGAGCGTTCGGCTCGCTGGCGCTGGTGCTGGCGGCGGTCGGCTTGTACGGCGTCGTGGCGCAGGGCGTGTTGCAGCGCCGGCGCGAGCTCGCGGTGCGCACCGCACTCGGCGCCCGGCCGCGGGCGATCGCATGGCTCGTGATCGGCGAAGGGCTTTCGTTAGGCGCAGGGGGCGCCGGCGCCGGACTCGCCGCCTCGGTACTCGCGATGCGCCTGGTGCGCGCAGAGCTCGAGGGTGTCGGCGCCTTCGATGCGCGCGCGATCGCCGTGGCCGCCGCGCTGCTGACGGCCATGGTGCTCCTCGCCTGTTGGATTCCCGCCCGTCGCGCGGCGCGTCTCGATCCGATGGCCGCCCTGCGCGTGGACTGACGATCGCGTCCGCGCGAGTGCTAACCGGCGTGCATGGCGTGCTCGACGTTGTCGACCGCCGCCGTTGCCCCGTGCTCGCGTGCGCAGTGCGCGCAGCAATAGTACGACGCACCTGCCTGCACGCCGTGTCCGATGACCCGGCATCCGCAGTGCTCGCACATCGGCGCCAACTTGTGAATGGCGCACTCGAAACTGTCGAAGGTGTGTGTGTAGCCGGCGGTTACGACTTGGAAGGCCATGTCGTAGTCGTTGCCGCACACTTCACATCGCGCCATGGAATACCTCCGCGTCGGTAGTGATCCGCATCTCGGGCGTCGAACCCCGGCATTCCATCAAGTCTCATTCCCGCTGCGACAGTGGCCCCGGGCGATCGCGCATCGCGACGCGATTGCGGTCACATGCCGGCGCCCGAGAGGCAGCAGCGCCGGTTGCAGGGCAGAGTCCGCTCGCCGCCGCCCGGCGCACCGTGCGCTCGCTCGCGGCTCGCGTCCAACGAAAGGGCAGCCTCCGGCATATTACTTGAGAACCACGAGACCCGGGCCGAACACCTTGCCACGGAACCCAATCCACGATGCGCTGGCCCTCTCCGCAGGACCGCGATGGACGCGCTGCCGCGCCGGCCTCTCCGGGCGCCGCCCGCACCGCGTTAGGCAGGCCGCCGGCGAGGGTCGGTGACACGGTGATCGCTCGCGCGGCCGCCGCCGCGTGCCTGGCGGCGCTGCTCGCCGCCGGGTGCTCCAAGACCAAGGCCGCGCCGCGGCGCGCCGCAATCCCGGTCACGGTCAAGCCGGTCGCCCGCGCGGCCGTCCCGTACGACATTGATGCCAACGGTCTCGTCATGCCGACGCAACTCGCGAACGTTGCGCCGCAAGTCGATGGCGTGATCACGCGCGTCGATTTTCGCGAAGGCGACGACGTGAAGCAGGGGCAGCCGTTGTTCCAGATCGAACCCAGGCCATACCAGGCGGCATACGATCAAGCCCTCGCCGCGCTGGCTCGCGACAGCGCCACGGCCGCGAACGCCGAGCGCGAAGTGCCGCGGTACGATTCGTTAGTCAAGCAGGATTACGTCACGCACGAGCAGGCCGATCAGATTCGCGCCACCGCCGCCGCCGCCGTCGCAACGGTCAAGGCAGACCGCGCTACGCTCGCCAACGCCGCATTCAATCTCCGCAACACCACCGTGCGCGCGCCGATCGATGGCCGCACCGGCGCGTTGCTCGTGCGCGAAGGCAATCTCGTGCACGCGGCCCAGGGCACGCCGCTCGTGGTGATCAATCAGATCAAGCCGATCCTCGTTCGCTTCGCGGTTCCCGGCACCGATCTGCCGCTCATCCAGCGCTATGCGGCGCAATCGGCGCTGCCGGTGACCGCGGTGCCGAGTACGCAATCGACGGCCGACTCCACCACGTCGACGACCGGACCGCCAGGCGATCCTAACGGCGCATCGCCTTACGCGTCGGACACGATCGCGTCGCGGCAGATGCCATCGATTCCACCGGCCACCGGCCGCCTGTTTTTCATCGACAACGCGGTCGACACGACGACCGGCACGATCACGCTCAAGGCGACGTTCGACAATACGGCGGCGACGCTGTGGGCGGGCGAGTTCGTGTCCACGTCCCTGCGGCTCTTTACCGAACAGAACGCGCTCACGGTGCCGGCAACGGCCGTGCAGACGGGCCAGCAGGGAACCTACGTCTACGTGGTCGACAGCGCGGACGTCGCCCGGCAGATCCCCGTCTCGGTCGAGCGGGTGGCCGGCAACGTGACGGTGATCGCCTCCGGCCTAACGGCAGGCCAGCGCGTGGTCACCGACGGCCAGTCGCGCCTGACGCCCGGCGCCAAGGTTTCGATCTTGAGCTCGGCGGCCGCTGTGGCGTCGCCTGCCTCGACGGATTCGAGATCCAGCGGCACGTCGCGCCGACGGAAGTCGCAATGATGCGGAGGAGCGCGGCCCTCGGTCGCGCGATGCGATGAGACTCACCGGGCTGTTCATCCGCCGGCCGGTCATGACGACGCTGCTCATGGTCATGATCCTCGTGTTCGGCGTCGTCGCGTACGCGCGACTGCCCGTGAGCGACTTGCCGACGGTGGACTATCCCACGATTTCCGTGAGTGCGAGTCTCTCCGGCGCGAGCCCGGAGACGATGGCTGCCACCGTGGCGACGCCACTCGAGAAGTCGTTCTCCGCCATCGCCGGCATCGACAACATCACGTCGACCAGCACACTGGGCTCGACGCGGGTGACGCTGCAATTCTCGCTCGACCGCAACGTCGACGCGGCCGCGCAGGACGTGAACGCGGCCATCTCCCAGGCGCTGCCGAATCTTCCGTCGAACATCATCCCGCCGTCGTACCGCAAGCAGAATCCCGCGGCCGCGCCCATTCTGTTCATCGCGCTCACGTCCAAGGTGGTGCCGCTGCCGGTGCTGGATGAATATGGCGAGACCACGATCGCCCAACGACTGTCGATGGTGGACGGCGTCGCCGAGGTCTCGGTGTACGGCTCGCAGAAGTATGCGGTGCGCATCGAGCTCGACCCGCAGCAGCTCGCGGCGCGCAACCTGAGCATGCAGCAAGTGTCGCAGGCGATACGCGCCAACAACGTGGTGCTGCCCACGGGCGTGCTGTACGGTCCCGCGCGCACCTACACCGTGTTGGCCACCGGACAGCTCAGCGACGCCGCACAGTTCCGCCGGCTGGTCGTCGCCTACCACAACGGCTCGCCGGTCCACCTGGCAGAGTTAGGCAACGTGCTGGACGACGTGCAAAACGACAAGGCGGCGAGCTGGTACAACGATGAACGCGCGATCGTGCTCGCGGTGGAGCGGCAGCCGGGCACGAACACCGTCGCCGTCGCGACTGCCGTCAAAGCCGTGCTCGCCGAGATCCAGCACGAAATTCCATCCGATGTTTCGATGAACGTGCGGTACGATCGCTCGGTATCGATCGAGCGATCGGTGCACGATGTCAAGTTCTCGCTCGTGCTGGCGCTGGCGCTCGTGATCCTCGTGATCTTCCTGTTCATCCGCAACGGTGTCGCGACGCTGATCCCGAGTCTCACGCTGCCGATGGCGGTGGTCGGGACCTTCGCCGTCATGGCGCTGCTCAATTTCAGCATCGACAACCTCTCGCTCATGGCGCTCACGCTGGCGGTCGGCTTCGTGATCGATGACGCCATCGTGATGCTGGAGAACATCGTTAGGCATCAGGAGATGGGCAAACCGCCGCTCGCGGCGGCGCTCGAAGGCGCCTCGGAGGTCGGTTTCACGATTCTCTCGATGACGCTGTCGCTGGCGGCGGTGTTCATTCCGCTCATTTTCATGGGCGGCCTCATCGGCCGGCTGTTCCGCGAGTTCGCGATCACGATTGCCGCCGCGGTGATCGTGTCCGGCTTCGTCTCGGTGACGCTCACGCCGATGCTCTGCAGCCGGTTCCTGAAACCGCCCCACGAGGTGCACCACGGCCGGGTGTACGAGTGGAGCGAGCGCATGTTCAACGGTTGGCTGCGCGCGTACGAGCGCAGCCTTGCATGGACGATGCGCCACCGCCCGCTCACGCTCGTGTTCTCGGTGTTGATCCTCGTGCTCACGGTGGTGTTGTTCGCGATCGTGCCCAAGGGGCTCTTCCCACCGGACGACTCCGGTCTCTTGTCCGGGACCACCGAAGCAGCAGAGGGCACGTCTTACGACGAGATGGTGCGGCTCAGCACCATTGCGCGGTCGATCGTCGCCAAGGACACGAACGTCGCCGGCTACATGACATCGGTTGGCTCCGGCGGTCCGTCGAGCGCGACCAACCAGGGCTCGTTGTTCCTCGCGCTCAAGCCCGCGGGCCAGCGGCCATCCGGCGACGTCGTGTCCGCCGAACTGTCGCGCAAGCTCTCGCGCATTCCCGGGCTCACCGTGTTCATCCAAAATCCCCCGAGCATTCGCATCGGCGGGCGGTCGTCGAAGGGGCAGTACCAGTTCACGCTGCAGAGCAGCGATGTGAACGAGCTGTACCACTGGACGGACGTCCTGGTGGCGAAGCTGCGGACGCTGCCGATTCTCACCGGCGTGACCACCGACCTGCTCAACCAGAACCCGCAGATCACGGTGCGGATCGACCGCGACCGCGCGGCTCAGTTAGGCGTAACGCCGCAGGCGATCGAGCAGTCGCTCGCCACGGCGTACAACGAGCAGCAGGTCTCGACCATCTACACCGCGAGCAACGAGTATTGGGTGGTGATGCAGACGCTGCCCAAGGACCAGCTCGATGCCGCCGCGCTCGCCCACCTGTACGTGCCCGGCAGCGGGAGCAAGGCGGTCCGCCTGGCGGACATCGCCGACTTCGAGCGCGGCGTCGGGCCGGCGGCGGTGAATCATTCGGGCCAGCTGCCGTCGGTCACCATCTCGTTCAACACGCCGCCCAACGAATCGTTGGGCGCGGCGGTGGCGGCGGTGGAGGACGTCGCGCGCACCACGCTGCCGGCGGACATCACCACCGGCTTCGCCGGCACGGCGCAGGCGTTCCAATCGTCCGAGCAGGGACTCGGCGTGCTGCTCCTGATCACGATCTTCGTGATCTACGTGATCCTCGGCATCCTCTACGAGAGCTTCATCCATCCGATCACGATTCTGACCGGATTGCCCTTCGCCGCGTTCGGCGCGCTCCTGGCGCTCGTGATCACGCACGTCGAGCTGGACGTGTACGGCTACGTCGGGGTCATCATGCTCATCGGCATTGTCAAGAAGAACGCGATCATGATGATCGACTTCGCGGTGCAGACCGAGCGCACCGAGCATTCCTCGCCGGCCGAGGCGATCGTGAAGGCGGCCAGCGTCCGGTTCCGGCCGATCATCATGACCACCTGTGCGGCGATCATGGGGACGCTGCCGATCGCCATTGGCGTCGGGCCGAGCGCCGCGTCGCGGCGTCCGTTAGGCGTCGCCGTCGTCGGCGGCCTCGCCTTCTCGCAGATCGTGACGCTGTACGTGACGCCCGTGTTCTACACGTATCTGGACGACGCGCAGAGCTGGCTCGCCGGCCTGCCGGGCCGCATCAGCCGCCGGTTGCATCGCACGCCGCTCGAGCCCGAGCCGTCTCCGGGCGCGGACGACTAACCGATGAACTTCACCACCCTGTTCATCAAGCGGCCGATCATGACCACGCTGGTCATGGTGGCGATCCTGTTCTTCGGGATCATCGCCTATCGCGGCCTGCCGGTGAGCGACCTCCCCAACGTCGACTATCCGACCATTACCGTCAGTGCGGTGCTGCCCGGCGCGAGCCCGGCGACGATGGCGGCGACCGTGGCCACGCCGCTCGAAAAGCAATTCTCGACGATCGCCGGCATCGACAACATGACCTCGACGTCGAGCCTCGGCCAAACGCAGATCGTCGTGCAGTTCACGTTGGACCGCGACATCGATGCCGCCGCGCAGGACGTGCAGGCGGCGATCACCCAAACGTTGCGCACGCTGCCGCAGGGCATCCTGCCGCCGTCGTATCAGAAAACGAATCCGGCGAGCGCCCCGATCATCACGCTCGCGCTCACGTCGGACGTCGTGCCGCTCTACACACTCGACGAGGTGGGCGAGACGACCATCGCGCAACATCTGTCCATGGTCGGCGGCGTCGCGCAGGTGCTGGTGTTCGGGTCCGAAAAATACGCGGTGCGCATCCAGCTCGACCCGTCGCAGCTCGCGTCGCGCAATCTGGCGCTCGAAGACGTCGCAACCGCCGTCGCCGCGCAGAATGTCAACCTGCCCACCGGCGTGCTGTGGGGACCCAAGGCGGCCCTCACCGTGCAGGCCACCGGTCAATTGTCGGACGCGCAGCAGTTCCGGAACATGGTCGTTGCCTACCACAACGGCGCGCCCGTGCACCTGGATGAGTTAGGCCAGGTGACCGACAACGTGCAGAACACCAAGACCGCGAGCTGGTACAACGGATCGCGCGCGGTGGTGCTCGCGATTCAACGGCAGCCGGGCACGAACACCGTCGCCGTCGCCGAGCGCGTCAAAGCGGCGCTGGCAAAGCTCTCGGGCGACATTCCGGCCGGCGTGCAGGTGCATCTGCTGTACGACCGGTCGACGTCGATCCAGGCATCGGTGCACGACGTCACGTTCACGCTCGAGCTGACGCTCGCGCTCGTCGTGCTCGTGATCTTTCTGTTCCTCAGAAATGCGTCGGCCACGATCATCCCGAGTCTGGCGCTGCCGATGTCGATCATCGGCACGTTCTCGGCGATGTACCTGCTCCACTACAGTCTCGACAACCTCTCGCTCATGGCGCTCACCCTCGCCGTGGGCTTCGTGGTCGACGACGCGATCGTGATGCTCGAGAACATCGTGCGCCATCTCGAGATGGGAAAACCGCCCATGCAAGCCGCGCTCGACGGCGCAAGCGAGGTGGGGTTCACGATTCTCTCGATGACGTTGTCGCTGGCCGCGGTGTTCATTCCGATCCTGTTCATGGGCGGGATCATCGGCAAGCTGTTCCACGAATTCGCGGTCACGATTGCGGTTTCGATTCTCGTGTCGGGCTTCGTGTCGCTCACGCTCACGCCGATGTTGTCGAGCCGCTTCCTGCGCGGCGATCACGGGCGCACGCACGGCAAGTTCTACATGACCACGGAGCGCATCTACGAGCGATGGCTCAAGGCGTACGAGCGGAGCCTCGACTGGGTGATGCTGCATCGTGTGCGCACGCTCGTGTTCTCGTTCATCGTGCTGGTGGCCACGGCGTGGCTGTTCTGGGTGACGCCAAAGGGCTTGTTCCCGAGCGACGACACGGGCCAGCTCACCGCGACCACGGAAGCAGCGCAGGGCGTGTCGTACGACCAATTGATCCGGCGGCAGGGCGAAGCCGCGGCGATCATCGCCAAAGATCCGGCCGTAGTGTCGGTGACGTCATCGGTGGGCACATCGGCGGCGGCGAATCAGGGGCAGATGACGATCGACGTGAAGCCGATCGCCGACCGGCGCCGCGGCGCCGACGACGTGGCGCGCGACCTGGCGCGCGCCACCAGCGGCGTCCCCGGCATCACGGTGTACGTGCAGAATCCGCCGGTCATCCAGATCGGTGGCCTAACGACGAAGAGCCTCTACCAGTACACGCTGCAGAGCGGCGACATCGACGCGCTGGACCAGGCGTCGCGCACGCTCGAGGCCCGGCTGCGCGCGCTGCCGCAGCTGGCGAACGTGACCAGCGACCTGCTCATCGCGAGCCCGCAGGTGACGGTCGACATCGACCGCGACCGCGCCGGCCAGTTAGGCGTATCGGCCACCGAAATCGAGAACACGCTGTACGACGCCTTCGGCCAGCGGCAGGTGTCCACGATCTACACGCCGACCAACGAGTACTGGGTGGTGATGGAGCTGCTGCCCCAGTTCCAACAGGACGTGCCATCGTTGCGCTCACTCTGGGTGCGGTCGTCCACGGGAACGATCCTGCCGCTGAGCGCGGTGGCCACCTTCAAGACGGGTATCGGCCCGGTGACGGTGAATCACGCCGGCCAGCTGCCCGCGGTGACCATCTCGTTCGACCTCGCGCCGGGCGCGTCGTTAGGCAATGCGGTCGCGGCCGTGGAGGCGCAGGCGCGGCAGGTTCTGCCCTCGACGATCGCCGCCAGCTTCTCCGGCCTCGCGCAGGCGTTCATGGTGACGCAGCAGGGCCTGGTGCTGCTCGTGGTGCTGGCGATCTTCGTGATCTACGTGATCCTCGGCGTGTTGTACGAGAGCTTCGTCCACCCCATCACGATCCTGTCGGGTCTGCCGTTCGCCGCGTTCGGCGCGCTGGTGGCGCTCGTGGTCTGCGGCCTGAGCCTCGATGTCTACGGCTTCGTCGGCATCATCATGCTCATCGGGATCGTGAAGAAGAACGCCATCATGATGATCGATTTCGCGCTCGACGCCGAGCGCGCCGGACACAAGTCGCCGCAGGAGGCGATCGTGCAGGCCGCCAGCGTGCGCTTCCGCCCGATCATGATGACGACCATGGCGGCGCTCATGGCCGCGCTGCCGATCGCCGTCGGCTGGGGCGCGGGCGCGGCGACACGGCGTCCGTTAGGCGTGGCGGTGGTCGGCGGCCTGGCGTTCTCGCAGCTCGTGACGCTGTACGTCACGCCCGTGTTCTACACGTACTTCGACGAGCTCCAATTCAAGTTTGCCCATTGGCGGCGCGGACCGCGGGGCGCCGCGGCGCCGGAGCCGGCACCCAACCCGAGCGGCGACTGATCCCTCTGTCGGTCCGCACCGTCTCATGTCAAGTTTGATCCATGCGCCGACTCTTCTCCACGTTGCTCCTCGCCGCGCCCTTGCTCTCGGCGACGCCGCGGGCCGACAAGACGTATCAGGTGGGCCGCATCGAAACGCGGCTGGGCGAAATTCTGTTCGTGCTCTACGACCAGACGCCGCACCACAAGGAGAGCTTCATCAAGCTCGCCGGCGAGCACTACTGGGACACGCTGACGTTCAATCGCGTCATCAAGAATTTCGTGGCGCAAGGCGGCTGTCCCGATACCCCGGAAGGGTTTTCACACTCGCCGTACCTGCTGGCACCGGAGTTCCGTGACAGCCTGCGACACGTTTACGGCGCCGTCGGCGCAGGCCGCGACGACAACCCGCAGCAACTGTCCGCGGGGTGCCAGTTCTATATCGTCGCCAACAAGTCCGGCCTGCCCAAGCTCGACCATCACTACACGGTGTATGGACAAGTCTTCAAGGGAATGGATGTGGTCGAGGCCATCGTGAGCCAGCCCACCGACTCGACGAACAAACCGCTCACGCCCATTCCGCTGCACATCGACGTAATTACGATGACGGCCGATGCCATCGGCCGCTACGGTGCCGTGCCAAAGTAGAGCGTTAGGCATCATCCGCGACCTTTTGACCAGGATAGGACCATGATCGCACGTGCGACTACTGCCGTGTTGGCATCGCTGCTCATCGTGAGCGGTGCTGCCCCGCTATGCGCGCAGGGCGCGCCTACCGCCACCGAGCCTGGCGCGTCGCAACTCGCGCTCGCCAATCTCCCGGCCAAGGACGGTGCGAAGCTCACGGTGAACACGCCGGCCTTTGCGCCCGGCGGCGATATCCCGTTCGAGAACACGCAGTACCAGGGCAACATCTTTCCCGGACTCTCGTGGAGCGCCGGGCCGGCGGGCACCAAGTCGTACGCGATCATCATGCAGGATGGCGATGCCATGCACGACGGCGCGCCGATCTTCCACTGGAGCATGGTGAACATCCCCTCGTCCGTCACGAGCCTGGCGCCTGGAATGAAAGCACCGCCCGAGGGCGCGAAGTACGGCCCGAACATTCGCGGAACCGACCAGTCGTACATGGGCCCGCACACGCCGGCCGGCCCCAAGCACCGGTACCATTTCCAGGTCTTTGCGTTAGACCGGACGCTTCCCGATGACGCGCTGGCCAACTATGCCTCGCTCACCATCGCAATGAAGGGACACGTGCTGGCGAGCGGCGAAGTGATCGGCCTGGGCCAGGTCGCGCCGGGCGCGTCTCGTTGAACCCGCTGGCTGCGTCACCCGACGCGATCGAGGCCGCGCGCGGCCGCTTGCGCGGGATCGCGGTCCGCACGCCGCTGGTGCCTCTCGAGCTGCCTAACCGAACGCGTCCGATTCACCTCAAGCTCGAGACGCTGCAGCCCGTCGGCTCGTTCAAGATTCGCGGCGCCGGCTCCGCCATCACGGCCGCTTCGCGCGACCGATTGGCGCACGGCGTGTACACCGCCAGCGCGGGCAACATGGCGCAGGGCGTCGCCTGGTGTGCGCGCGCCGTGGGCGTTCCATGCACGGTGATCGTGCCCGAGCACGCGCCGGCCGCCAAGATCTCGGCCGTCGAGCGGTTGGGAGCCACGGTCGTTCCCGTCCCGCTCGATCGCTGGTGGCAGGTGATGGTCGAACGCACGTATCCGGGCATGGACGGACTGTTCGTGCACCCGGTGTCCGACCCCGACGTGATCGCCGGCAACGCGACCATTGCCGCCGAAATTCTCGACGACGCGCCGGACACGGACACGGTGCTGGTGCCGTTCGGCGGCGGCGGTCTGGCGTGCGGCATTGCGCTGGGTCTGCGGGCGCGCGGGTCCTCGGCGCGCGTGTTTGCGTGCGAGGTCGCGACGGCCGCACCGCTGTCGGCGTCGCTGCGCGCCGGCAAACCGACCACCGTGACTCGGACGCCGAGCTTCGTGGACGGCATCGGCATCGGGAGCCTGCTCGAGGAGATGTGGCCGCTGGCGAGCACCTTGTTAGGCGGCAGTCTCGTCAGCTCGGTCGACGACGTGGCGCTGGCGGTGCGCTTTCTCGCCGAACGCGCGCACGTGATCGCCGAGGGCGCCGGCGCGACCTCGGTGGCGGCGGCGATGACCGGACAGGCCGCCGGCGACCACGTCGTCTGTGTGGTGTCGGGCGGCAGCCTCGATCTGGCCAAGCTGATCACGATCCTCGAGGGCGGCGTGCCGTCGTGACGTGCGCCTAACGCGAGGCCGTCGTGCCCGCGGAACATCGCTTCGTGCCGCCGGCGCCGGTCGGGAAGCCGGAGCAGGGAACCGGTGGGCGAAGGCGGGGTATGCCGCTCGATACGGGACCACCGGCAGCTCCTGGACTCCGCCACACGAGACGTGCCCATGCTGATTCGGAATTTTCGGCCGCTGTTCGCGCATCGCGTTCCAACCCGGCCGCTCGTTGCGAGTGTCGTGTGCGTTGCGCTCGCCGCCGCCTGCTCAAGCGATTCCACGGCGCCGCAGCAGAATCAGAACATCGCGCTCATGGCGCACTTCGATTCGCTCCGTGCATCCTCGAGCCCCGATAGCGAGTCGGAGCGCCGCACGCAGCTCGCCGGCGCGATCACGCTGCTCGCGCTCGGCGCACCCGTGCACGACGTCCAGCTGACGACGAACGGGCAGACGGTCACCTACTCGAGCGTCGCCGCGTTCGAAG
This sequence comes from Gemmatimonadaceae bacterium, assembly GCA_036273715.1. Taxonomy (NCBI): domain Bacteria; kingdom Pseudomonadati; phylum Gemmatimonadota; class Gemmatimonadia; order Gemmatimonadales; family Gemmatimonadaceae; species Gemmatimonadaceae bacterium. Next base: position 121,442 of record DASUHB010000069.1, on the reverse strand, counting down.
TAACCGATGACATCGAGGGGAATCCAGCGGATTCGGCGTTCACGATCATCGGCTGGCGCGGCGGCGATGCCGACACACTCGTGACGCTGCAGATTTTTCACCAGGCGAGCGGCCTCGTGATGACGGCCGGATCGGTCGTGGCGGGATCCGCGGGCACCGGCGCGTCGGCCACCGCGCAGCCGCCTAACGGAGCATGCGCCTCGCTCCTCGGTCATCTGCCCCCGGACATCTCGGTGCCGCCGGGTATTTCGTGCGAGCTCGAAACGACGACGGCATCGGCTGCCGGCACGTTCAACGGCGCCGCCTTCTCGCTCCCGTCGCAACCGATCAAGGGCGTGCGCATCGAGGGGCAGTCAGGCGGTTAGGCATCGCGGCGCGGCCCGCCGCGAGACGCCATCGCCCTCAACGCGATGACGCCGGCGCCGTCCTACGCCGGTCGCTTGTACAACTTGCGCAACTCGGTCTTCGCCCGTTCGAGCACACCCTTCTGGCGCGCTCCCAGATTCTTGCCCGCCCGATTGATGTAAAACGTCAGCATCGACATCGCCGAGCGGTACGGATCGCTCTTGCGACGATGGCTCCGGTCGGCCGAGCGTTTGAGCGATCGCGCGATGCGATGGGGATCCTTCCAGGTGAAGACGCTGCGATCCAGATCGAGCGCATTGCTGTGCTTGGTGACGTAGCCCGACCAGCGCTTATTCGCGGGTCGGCGTCTCGGATTCGAGGGTGAGCGTTTGCGTCGCGCGCGCGGCATGCCGTGAGACGGAATCAAGCTCCGTTCCAGGTTGCGCCGTGCGCGTCCGGGTAATGGCGATCCGGCGCGGTGCTTGCCGGAGCGTCGGGTCATGGTGTCTCCATCGACGCGTCTTCGCCGACGTTCGCGCACCCGCCGTCCGTGGTTGGTGCTCCTGCTCCTCGCCGGCGCGGCGAGCGCCGTCGCGATCGCGCGCACGCCAGTCGCGAGCCGCGCTGCGGTCGCGCCGCGCATCGATACGGTTCCTAACGAAACGCCGCCGTCCGTCGCGGACCATACGCCGGATGCCGGCACGCAAGCGCAATTCCGCAACGTCGACTTCCAGATCGGCCACGGCATCACCCTCGACATCACGAGGCTGCGCGGCGCGCTGCACAGCAAACAGCACGGCGCGCCCATCGGGTTCGACGACAAGACCTCGTTCGTGATCGACATCGCATCGGCGGAAGTCGGACTGAGTATGGAAAGCCTCGACAGCCTGATGAACGGGTGGGTGTTCGCCTACCGCGGCGCGCCGTTGCGCCACCTCAAGTTCTCCACCGACAGCGGCAAGCTGGTGCAGGAGGGCACGCTGCACAAAGTGGTCGACATTCCGTTTCGGATCACGGCCGAGATGTCGATGACGCCCGAGGGCTTGATCCGCGTACACCCCGTAGCGATCAAGATCTTTTCGGTCAACGGCCGCGGGCTCATGAAAGCGTTAGGCATCACCCTGCAGAAGCTGCTCGACGTGCAGCACGCCCATGGCGTGAGCGTCCAGGGCAACGACCTGCTGCTGAACCCGGTGCAGCTCCTGCCGCCGCCCGCCATCGAGGGACACGTCACCGCCGTCCGCATCGAGCCTAACGAGGTCGTCCAGGTCTTCGGCGGTTCGACGCCGCCGGCGGCTCCCGCGCTCCACCCGCCCGAGCCCGCGCGCAACTACATGTACTTCCGGGGCGGGACGCTCCATTTCGGCAAGCTCTACATGGTCGATGCCGACATGGAAATCATCGACCTCGATCCCGGCAACGCCTTCCAATTCAGCATCGACCAGTACAACACGCAGCTCGTCGCGGGGTATTCGCGTAACACGGCGGCCGATGGACTCGTCGTGTTCATGCCTGACCTCGCCAGTGCCCAACACAAGCAGGCGAGCCGTGCCGTGACGCATCGGAAGTGACTCGCGGCCCCGTGGTCGCGCGCGCATCTTTAGGCGCGACTCGGAATGGAACACCACCTTCACGAGCAGAGGCTCGCATCCATGTCGATGCACTCGTTGCAGCGCTCGCGATCGCTGACGCTGGCGGTTGCAATGATCCTAACGTCGGTCGCCCCGGTGGCCGCACAGGTTGCCCAACCTCCGGCGAGACCCGGCGCTGCGACCGGCGATCCGCCGGGCCGCGTCGGGCGCCTCGCCTATCTCACCGGCACGGTGTCGTTCCGCGCCGGCGGCGACACGGCCTGGGCAGTCGCCGTGCCCAACAGCCCCGTCACCACCGGCGACGCACTCTGGGCCGATACCAACGGGCGGGTCGGCATCGAGATCGGGTCCGCCGAAGTGCGCCTCGACCAGCAAACCGAGCTCGACGTCGAACGGCTGGACGATGCGGCGCTCCAGTTCAGCGTTCCGCAGGGCTCGGCCATCCTGAGACTCCGCTCGCTCGCCAACGGCGAAACCGACGAGATCGACGCGCCTAACGCAGCCGTCCAGATGGCGACGGTGGGCGAATATCGCGTCGACGTCACGCCGGACGGCCAGACGACGTCGATTTCGGTGTTTTCCGGTTCCGCCAACGTCTCGGCCGGCGGCTCGTCGTTCGCCGTCGACGCCGGACAAGTGGCGACGGTCCAGGGCGACAGCACGGCCACCTACAACCTCGCCGACATCGGCTCGCCCGATGACTTTGACCAGTGGTCGCGGTCGCGAGATGCGCGGATCGACGCCGCGGCGGCCGCGGCGTCGCAATACGTGTCGCCGTACATGCCGGGCACCGCCGACCTCAACGACGAAGGAAGCTGGTCGCAGAATGCGACGTATGGTCCGGTCTGGTATCCGCGCACCGTCGTCGCCGGTTGGGCGCCGTATCGCTACGGGCACTGGGTGTGGGTCGGTCGCTGGGGATGGACCTGGGTGGACGATGCGCCCTGGGGCTGGGCGCCGTTCCACTACGGGCGCTGGGCGTACATCAACAATCGATGGGGATGGTGCCCGGGACGCACGGTGGCGCCGCCCGTCTTCGCTCCTGCGTTAGTCGCGTTCGTCGGCGGCAGCGGCTTCGCGGTGTCGGCGCAATTCGGACCGGGAGGCGGCGTCGGGTGGTTCCCGCTCGCGCCCGAAGAAGTCTACCGGCCGCCCTACACGGTGAGTCCCGTGTATCTGCGCCGCGTGAACGTGACCAACGTGAACGTGACCAACATCAACATCACGAACGTCAACGTGACCAACGTCAACTATCGAAACCGCACGGTCACGAACGCGGTGACCGTGGTGTCGCAGCAGACGTTCGTGAATGGACGGCCGGTTGGGCGCTCGGTGGTGCGCGTGGCGCCGCAGGACGTGTCGCGCGTGTCGGTCATCGAGCGGGCGCCCGTGGTTCCAACGCGTGTGAGCCTCATCGGCCAGGAAGCAGCGGGCCGTCGCGCCGCGTTCCCGCCGGCGAAGCTCGAGCGACGTCCGGTGCTCGCGGTGCATGCGCCGCCGCCCGCACCGGTTCCGTTCGCCGTTCAGCAGCGTCAGCTCGCCGCCACGGGCGGCCGTCCGCTCACGCACACCGAGCTGACCACGCTGCGCCGGCAGGCGCCGGTTGCGGCGAGCCAGGTCCGCGACCGGCCGGCCCTCAAGGTGCTGCCGGGCGGCGCGGGACTCAAGCCCGCGCGCAGCGGCTTGCCGCCGACGCGTCCGGCCACCGAGCTTCCGCCGGCGCGCGTGACCATCACGCGGCCGCCGGTGGCCGGGAAGCCGGCGCCTAACACACCGGCGGCCCGGGTCGCGCCCGAGCCCACGCCGCGGCCCGTGCGCCTGCCGCCCGGATCTCCGCCGCCGCCTAACGGGAAGAACGCGACCGCCGCGCGCACACAGCTGGATCAGGCCTACCAGAAGGCGCAGCAGCAGATGGAGCAGCGCCACGCGCAGGAGTTCGCGAAGCCGCCCAAAGGCGAGTCCGTCCCCGAGTTGACGGCGCGTCAGGACTCGGAGCACCGCGATCTGTCCGCCCGCTATCAGCAGGCCGCGGCCGAGGGAAAGAGCAAGCTGCCGCCTGCGCCGAAACCGGCGCGCGCGCCGGCGAAGCCGGCCAACAAACCGGCGAAAGGGAAGAATCCGCGGTAATCGACTGAACCGACGTCCGACTCTCGCGTCCCGCTCGTCGGGCGGTGTGGTCCGTGTTATGCGACGCCGCTCGACGTATGTCACTCGGGCTCGTCGTCACGCGGCGAGCGGAACGCTGACCAGTCGGATGGAGGTCAGGATGCCGGACAGAGAAACGATCGAGCGCGCGCACGAAGATGCGCGGGAAGGCAAGTCGCCGTCGACGCAGGCCGGCGAGTTCGTTCGCGAAGAGATGGAGCACGTGCGCGAGGGCAAACACGGCGCACGGTCCACCAAGCAGGCGATCGCCATCGGACTCTCGAAGGCGCGCCGCGCCGGCGTGAAGCTGCCGGCGAGCAAGCGGTCCTCGAAGCGCACGAAGAAGCAGGCGAAGCGCGACCTGTCCAAGGGTCGGAAGCGCCGTCGGAAGACGTCGAGCACCCGGTCGCGCGCCGTGCGCGGTGCATTGCGACGGGAAGGGCACAAGGCGGCATCGCGCCGTTCGCTTTCCAAGCAGGCGCGCACCAGCGCGCGCCGCCGCACCGCGTCCGAGCGCTCGGCCTCGGCGCGCCAGGCGTCGCGGACGAAAGGCGCCTCCGGCCGTTCGGCGGCGGCGCGCAAGGCCGCGCGCACGCGCGCACGCCACCGCCGCTGACCGATACCCCGCCGCGTCCGGGTGCGGCGCTTCGCCGTTAGGCGAAGATGCCCACCTGGCCGCCGGTGTGCCAGAACATCACCGTCGCGTCCCGCGGGATGCGGCCCGATCGCACTGAGGCAATGAGGGCGGCCAGCGCCTTGGCGGTGTAGGTGTTGTCCACGAACATGGCCTCGCGCTGCGCGGCCAGACGCTGCGCCTCGCGCGACGCATCGCTCGGCACGCCGTAGCCGCCGCCGATGAACGTGTCGTCCACGACGATGGGCTGCGCCTCGGCGACGGCCGCGCCGTCGATGCCTAACAAATACCCCATGCCGCGCAACACCTCGCGAATCCGGCCCGCGATCGACGCCGATGGGTCGTCCGGGCTCACGCCGACCACACGCGTCGGCATGCCGTGGAGCGCACATCCGGCGAGCAGACCCGCCTGCGTGCCGGCCGATGAGCTCGCGTGAACGATCACGTCGGGCGCCGGACCCTGCTCCAGCATTTCGCCCACCGCCCGGACGAAGCCGAGCGCGCCTAACGGAGTCGAGGCGCCAAGAGGAATGGCGGCCGGCGTCCGCCCCTGCAGCCGCAATTCCGCCGCGACGTCCTCGACCGCCGCCGCCCTCGCTTCACGCGAGCCTACGTATCGGACCTCCGCGCCGAGCAGCACGTCGAGAAACGCGTTGGCGGTCGGTCGCTCCTGCCGTACGCCGTTCGCGACGATCACGCATGGCATGCCGAGCGTCGCCGCGACCGCCGCCGTGACGCGCGCGTGGTTCGACTGCACGCCGCCGCTGGTGACCAGCGCGTCGGCGCCGGACGCGACCGCTCCGGCAACGACGTACGCGAGCTTTCGCACCTTGTTGCCGCCGAACCCGAACGGAATCGCATCGTCGCGCTTGACGACCAGTCGCGGTCCGCCGCCGAGAGCGGAACGCAGCCGTGTCATCTCCTGAATCGGCGTCGGTTCGGTGATGAGCGGAAGGGCAGGAAGCGCGCGCAGCCGCTCGAGGGCGTCGCGCGCGCCGGGGATGAAATCGGGCATGTGCCTAACGGAAGAGGATCGCGCGCCTGCCGCCCCCGAGCGTCGCCGACTCCGGTGCACAACGCACGCTGCGCCCCGGACGATGCGGCCCGTGCTCCCCGGCGTCAACCGCCGCCGCATGGCGCAGTCTATGCACGCCGGCGTCTTCGATGCGCTCACGGAGGACCTCGGACGAGTCGCGACGGCGCGATGCCGTGCGCCCGGCTCCCGTGCGCCATGCGCTCGACCTCGTGATCGCATCGGACCCCGGCCTAACACGGTGGCGCGCCGGCGCGCGCGCCGCCCTCGCCGCCACCGCCGCATCCGCTGCGCTCGTGCCGCTCGCCCACGCGCGTCACGAGCCGGCGACCGTCGTCCTCGCCGGCATCGTCGTGAGCATCATGGCTGCCGCGCGCGTCTTCGACGACACGCCTCGGGCACAGCGCCTCACGATGCTTCTCGCAGCTCCGGCCGCGATCGCGCCGATCGCGCTCGGCTCGCTCGCTGCGCACCACTTGTGGCTCGACCAGTTGTTTTTCTGCGTCGTGGTATTCTGCGCCACGTTCGCGCGCCGCTACGGCCCCCGCGGCTCCGTGCTCGGGTTGTTGGCGTTCATGGGCTACTTTTTCTCGCTGTTCGCCCGCACGGGCGCCGGGGATCTTCGCCTCGCGTCGATCTCGGTGCTCGTCGGCGTGGCGATCGCCTACATCGCGCGATTCGCGGTCGTGCGAGACCGGCCCGACCGCCTGCTCGATGAGATGCTCGTCGCGTTTCGCGCCCGCGCCGCCGCGCTGCTCGACGCGCTCGCGCGCAGGGCGGAGGCCGCGACGGATGCGCCGTGGCGTGTGCACCGTTCGCGCATATCGATCGCGCGGCTCAACGATGCGGCGCTCGCGCTGGAAGACGAGGCCGAGGCGCGGCATCGCCGGAGTGCCGCCGCGGATCAATGGGCGCTCGACGTGTTCGACATGGAGCTGGCCATCGAGACCGTGGCCGACGTCGTCTCCGCCGTGCGCGCCCAGCCCGCCGGGGCGCGCCCGCAGGTGGCGCGCGACGTTGTTGCGTTAGGCGCGCGCCTTCGCGGGTACGACGTGCTCGGGCCTGCGCCAAGGGCGGCCGGGGCGCTTCCGGGTTCGCTCCAACGCAAACTGCGGTTTGCCGGCGACATCATCGCAAAGACGCATCCGTGGACGGCGCCCGCGCCGGCCGATGCGGTGATCGGCGAATCCGTCACCGCCGCCGGCGGCGCGACGGCACTCGGCCTCAACCCGGACGTCGCCGCGCCTTCTCGCGAGGCCATGCGACCGTCGTTGCGCCTCGCGATCCAGGCGGCGATCGCGACCGGCCTCGCCATGCTCGCCGGGAATCCGGTGTCGTCGGCGCGCTGGTACTGGGCCGTGATCGGCGCGTTCGTCGTCTTCATTCGCGCCACGAACCGCGCCGAGAGCCTCTCGCGGGCCTGGCAGCGGGTACTCGGCACGGTGGGCGGCGTCGTGTTAGGCGTGATCGTCGCCCAGGCCGTCGGCCGGAACGAGCACCTGGCGCTCGTGCTGCTGTTTCTCAGCGTGTTCGGCGCGTTCTACCTCGCGCCGCTCTCGTACGCCTGGATGATCGTGTTCGTCACCACGGCGCTCGCGCTGCTCTACGACACGTTAGGCAACTACTCGTCGGCGCTGCTGTCGCTGCGGCTCGAGGAGACGCTCCTCGGAGCGGCGATCGGCGCCGTCGTGGCCAGCCTCGTGCTCCCGACGCCCGCGCGCGCGTCGGTCGAACGCCGGGCGGGCGATCTGCTCCGCGAAGCCGCGCACGCGGTGGCCGCCCTCACGGCGCCCGATGCGCCATCGCTGCCGCCCCGCGCCCGGCTCCGTTGGGCGCGTCGCGTCGATCGCACGGCGCAGCGCTTCCGCCTGGCTACGCGGCCGGTGTGGGAGATCAACCTGCCGCTGCACGTGCCGCGCTACATGGACTCGGTGCATGCGGCCATGGACCTCGCATATGCGCTCCGGCAGCTGGTTGCCCGATCAGGTCCGCCGGCCAGCGATGCGGCAGCCGCCGATGCCGCGCCGGAGTCCGAGTGGCTCACCCGCATCAATGCCGCGCAGCAGGCCATCGCTGCGACCGTCGACGCCAATGGAAGAGTTCCGAGACAATGATCGCATCCGTCGTGAGCGGTGCGCTCGCGACAGGGAGGAAACCGTGCCGGCCCACCGGGGTCGTGGCGCCGGCAGGCCTCCTCGCTCATGATTGACGGATGACTGTTATCCTTTCAATCATGAGCGAGGCGACCTGCCACGCGCGGCGAGCGCGATACGGGACCAGGCCGTGCGCCTCGCCGCGCACGCACGCCCACGCCTAACGGAGACCGCGGTCATCATGCCACGGACGTACGCCGTCAAGGAGCTCTACTACACGCTCCAGGGCGAAGGAGCGCAGACCGGACGCGCCGCCGTGTTCTGCCGCTTTGCCGGCTGCAACCTGTGGACCGGCCTCGAGCGCGATCGCGCGACGGCAGTGTGCACCTTCTGTGATACCGACTTCATCGGCACCGACGGACCGGGCGGCGGCCGCTTCGACTCGCCCGCCGCGCTCGCGCGGGCCGCGCTCGAAACCTGGAACCAGAATCGAAGCCCGTCCGGCACTCCGCTGGTGGTGTGCACCGGTGGCGAACCGTTGCTCCAACTCGATGCGCCGCTCATCGATGCGTTCCACCAGGCCGGCTTCCACGTCGCCATCGAGACGAATGGGACGCAACCGGCGCCGCAGGGTATCGACTGGATCTGCGTGAGTCCCAAAGCGCGGGCGCCCCTGCGCCTTACGTCGGGCAACGAGCTCAAGCTCGTCTTTCCGCAGCGCGAGCCGGAAGCGCAGCCCGAACGGTTCGAGTCGCTCGCGTTCCAACACTTCTTTCTCCAGCCCATGGATGGTCCCGAGCGCGAGCAGAACACACAGCGCGCGCTGGCCTATTGTCTCGAGCACCCGCGCTGGCGTCTCTCCCTGCAGACCCACAAGTTCATCGGCATTCCCTGACCGTGTGGCCCGCGGTCACGGCCATTCGTGCTGCGGCCGGTCGAGCGCGGCGCGGTCCCACTTGCCTAACTCAGCCGCCGCGTCGTAGGCGGACTGCGCGAATTCGAGAATCAGGTCGTCCGGCGATGCGGCGCGCCGCGCTACGTCGTACGGCAGAATCATCTCGCGCATCGCGCCATCGTAGGCGGCGCCTTCAGGCCTAACGGAACGCGCCGAGTAGCCAGCGGGCTCGGGATAGGCGTAGGCGTAGAACGCCGGTCCCGGCATGCCCGGGCTCCCCGCCCAGAGACCCACGCTGGCGCACTCGTGCGAATACGCCTCGACCATCACGTAGTCGGGACAGTTAGGCGCTCCGCCGCCGTGTTTCGGCGCGCGGCGACCCGAAAATCGCGTCTGCGCCAGATCGAAGCTGCCCCAGAAAAAGTGGGTCGGGCTGCTCTTGCCCAGGAAGCGTCCGCGAAATCGCTCCAGCACCCGATGCGCCTCGCTCAGAATCACCCACCAGGTGTGCGCGGCACGCGGGTCGTACGAGGCATGCTCACGATCGTCGGCGAACGGAATCGCAACCGCCGTCTCCACCGGCACCGGTCGAATCCGTGCCTCGAGGCCGAGCGACTCGAGCGCCTCGAGATAGGCCGCGTAGAACGCCGATACGGTTTGCGCAGTGAGCGGGACGCTCGCAGTGCGTCCATCGCTCGAGCGCACGTCCAACCGATGATCGATGAAATCGAAGTCGACGGAAAATGTCCGCACCCCGTCCCCGGCCGGCATCGCCGATGTGGTGAGTCCGCGCGGCGTCACATACAGCGCCACTTGCCACCAATGGTTCACCATCGGGGCGTGCGACAGTCGCGTCTTGCCGACGATTTGCGTCCACATGTGCAGCGTGGCGAGCGTGTCCGCCCATGAGTCCAGCGGCAACACGGGCCAACGCGCCGGCGCAGACTCGGCGTGTCGAAGGTCGGTCATGTCGCAACATACGCGCGGCCGGACCGCGTCTCAAGAAACCCGGCTCTCTCCATCTCCGCGATCGACGCGTACCTTCTACGGCATGAGCGAAACCTCACGGCCGCGCGCTGTCGTTCTCTTGAGTGGCGGACTCGACTCGACCACCGTGCTCGCCGTTGCGCAGCGCGATGGATTCGACGTTGCCGCGCTCACCGTGCGCTATGGTCAGCGCCACGCCGCCGAGCTCGATGCGGCGTCGCGCATCGCCCACCGGATGCGCGTCGCGCGCCACGAGATCATTTCGCTCGACCTGCGCGCATTCGGCGGATCCGCGCTCACCGCCGACATCCCCGTGCCCAAAGATCGCGACGAGCAGAAGATCGGCAGCGGCATTCCGATCACCTACGTGCCGGCGCGCAATACCATCTTTCTCGCGCTCGCCCTGGCGTTCGCCGAGACGCTCGATGCCGCCGACATCTTCATCGGCGTCAACGCGCTGGACTATTCAGGCTACCCGGACTGCCGACCGGCATTCATCGAGGCGTTCGAGCGCCTTGCCAATCTGGCGACGAAAGCAGGCGTCGATGGCGCGAGCCGGTTTCGCATCCACGCGCCGCTGCTCCATCTCGCGAAATCCGAGATCATCGCCCTCGGGCTTTCGTTAGGCGTGGACTATGCCGGGACGTGCAGCTGCTACGACCCGCTGCCCACCGGGGAAGCTTGTGGCCGCTGCGACGCGTGCCTCCTCCGCCTGCGCGGCTTCGCGGCCGCCGGCGCTCGCGACCCCATTGCCTACGCGGCCGCCCGCCGCTGAGTCGCATCCATTCGCCTCGCTTGACACGCGCTGTACCGCGTCCTATTTGACAGCGCGACGCGTGCGACCAACACGACTCGATGCTCGCGCGCATCCCCGCACCGCGAGAGACCGACTGTGGAGAAACACGACAAACTTCCGGACCCCGAATCTGACCGCCCCGTCGTCGATGTGACCCGGCGCGACTTCCTCGTGCGCGCCGGACTCTACGGTGGCGCGCTCACGTTGTTTTCCCGCGCCCCTTCGATGGTTCGCGATGTCGTGCGACGTCCACCGCACGCGCTCGCCGATGCGCCGTCCGCGCTCGCGGCGCCGGCCGCCGATCTCTCACCGCTCTTTTCCGGATTGCAGTGGCGACTGCTCGGCCCCTTTCGCGGCGGACGCACCGACGCCGTGACGGGCGTGCCGGGCCGGCCTAACGAATTCTATTCGGGTTCGGTCAATGGCGGTCTCTGGAAAACCATCGATGCCGGCCGCGTCTGGGAGGCCGTGTTCGATGCCAATCCCGTCGCGTCGATCGGTGCGGTTGCCGTGGCGCCCTCCCAGCCCGACACCGTGTACGTCGGCAGCGGCGAGTGCACGCTGCGCGACTCGACGGGCTTCGGCAACGGCGTGTACAAGTCAACCGATGCCGGCAAGACATGGACGCACCTCGGCCTCGACGCGACGCAGCACATCGGCAAGGTCGCCGTGCATCCGACCGACCCGAACACCGTGTTCGTTGCCGCAATCGGAAATTTCTACGGACCCAGCGCCGAGCGCGGCATCTATCGCTCGACCGACGGCGGACACAGTTGGAAGAAAGTGTTGTTCAAGAACGAAAACGTCGGCGCGATCGAGGTCGTGATCGATCCGACCAACCCGAAAGTCATTTACGCCGGACTTTGGAACACGCGCCGTCCACCGTGGTTCGTGTACGCACCCACGAATGGTCCCGGCGGCGGCATTTACAAATCGACCGACGGCGGCGACTCGTGGACCGAATTGACCAACGGATTGCCGAAAGAAGGCATCGGCAAGAGCGGCATCGCCGTGTGCCCGAGCAATCCGCAGCGTCTCTATGCGGTGATCGATGACCTCGTCCAGGATCCCAGCATTCCCGTCGACACGTCGCAGGCGGCCGTCGCCGCGCGCCGGTTCGGCGTCGGCATTCCCGGGTTAGGCGGCTTCTTCCGCTCCGACGATGCGGGTGCGTCGTGGACGCGCCTGTCCAACGATTCCGCTCTGTGGGGACGCGGCTGGTACTTCGAGCACGTCGCCGTCGACCCGAAGAACGCGGATGTCGTCTACGTCAGCAACGTGTCGGTCTCCCGCTCGATGGATGGCGGCCACACGTGGGTGCCCGTGCGCGGTTCACCGGGCGGCGACGACTACCATCAGCCATGGGTCTCGCCCGATGATCCGAACACGTTGATCGTCGCCAGCGACCAAGGCACAGTCATCACGCGCAATGCGAAGAGTGAAGATCCCCGCGACGTGTCGTGGAGCTCGTGGCTCAACCAACCGACGGCGCAGATCTATCATGTCTCCGTCGATTTCCGCTTCCCGTACTGGGTGACCGGCGCCCAACAGGACAGCGGCGCGGTCGCGGTGCGCTCGCGTGGAAAGTTCGGCGAGATCTCGATGCGCGATTGGGAGCCGATTGGCGCCGGCGGCGAGAGCGGCTATACGGCCGGCGATCCGCTCCATCCCGGCATCGTGTTCGGCGGGACGGGCCAGCGCTTCGATCTCGCACTCAACGTGCCGATAGCCGGCACGAGCGCGCCGGACGTGCCGAAAGGCGAGACCGCGCGTGCGGACTGGACGCAGCCACTCGTCGTGTCACGCGCCGATCCGCGGTCGCTCTATTACGGCAATCAGTACGTGTTCCTGTCCACCGACTGCGCGCAGACCTGGACGCGCGTGAGTCCGGACCTGACGCGTGCGCAGCCTGGTGTGCCGTCGGGATTGGATGCCGCCGCCGCCGCCGACACCGGGACTAACGGACAGCGCGGAGTGGTGTACACGATCGCGCCGTCTCCGATTCTGGTGCCGATGGTCTGGGTCGGGACCGACGATGGGAACATCCAGGTGACCATGGACATCGGCGGCCATTGGCAGAATGTGACGCCGCCGGCGCTCACGCCGTGGAGCCGGGTGACGATGATTGACGCCTCGCACTTCGACTTCAACACCGCCTACGCGAGCGTCGATCGCCATCAACTTCAGGATTTCGAACCGTACATCTACCGTACGCGCGACCTCGGCAAGACGTGGCAGCGTATCACGAAGGGGTTGCCGGCCGGTGTGTACGTGCACGTCGTCAAGGAGGATCCGAAGCGCCGCGGCCTGTTGTTCGCCGGGACCGAACGCGGCGCCTACGTGTCGTTCGACGATGGCGACTCGTGGCTGCCGCTGCAGCTCAACCTGCCGACGACATCGGTGCGCGATTTCGAGGTCTACGAAAACGACCTCATCGTCGCCACGCACGGTCGCGGCTTCTGGGTGATCGACGACATCGCGCCGCTGCGGCAGCTCGACGCCGCACAGCTCGCGACCGGCGCCGTATTGTTCAAGCCCTCCGACGCCATTTACTACAATCAGGGCGGCGACGACGGCACACCGCTGCAGAAAGACGAGCCGCAAGCGGAGAACCCGCCTAACGGAGCGGCGATCGACTACTACCTGAAGAGCGCGGCCTCGGGCGCCGTGACGCTGGAGATCCTCGACGCCGGCGGACGGGTGGTGCATACCTTCTCGAGCGGAGCCCCCGCGGAGGCTGAGGGTGCCGGGGGAGCGGCGCGCCGCCGGCCCGGGATTCCGAACACCACGGCGCTGTGGCGGCCGGCTCCAGTGCCGTTTGCGACGTCCGCCGGCATGCACCGCGTGGTGTGGATCCCGGTCAAGGAGATGCCGCGCGGCGGCGCGGGCGGCGGCGGCGGATTCGGCCGGCGCCGCATCCCGCTGCTGGGCGCATTCACCGCACGCCTAACCGTGGACGGCAAGAGCTACACCCAGCCGTTCACGGTCAAGCCCGATCCGCGCGGCCTGCCCGGCGCCGAGGACGAAGACGACGGCAACGACAACGTCTGACCCGGCATCACCTCGTTAGGCACCAGCGGCGCGACGTGTGGCCCGTGTTGCGCGCCGCGATGCGGCGCGCGCCACGTCGTCAAGGACCCTTGTGCGGATACGTGGGAGGCTTGGGCACGCTCGGCGGCTGCTTTGCCAACTGATCCATGAGCGTTTGCACCGCCGTCTCCAATTGCGCGTCGCGGCCGAGGAACGTCTCGTGCGGCGTGTCGTCCACGACGATGTCGGGATCCACGCCGTGGCCCTCGATCAGCCACTCGCTGTTCGGCCCGTACACGCCCATCTCGGCGGCGGTCGCGATGCCGCGGTCGGCGAGAATGTTGGACGAGGACAGCCAGATCTCGCCGCCCCAGGTCCGCGTGCCGATGAGCTTGCCTAACCCGAGCGCGCGGAATCCGTACGCGAACGCTTCGCCGTCCGACGCGGTGTGCTCGTTCACCAGCACCGTCATCGGGCCGCGAAACGCCTCCTGCATGTTCCAGTACGGAGCGCCGATGCGCGGCTGCCAGAACATCCATGCGTGCCGCATCAGCTTCTCGAGAATCCATGAGTCGATGTTGCCGCCGCCGTTGTTGCGCACGTCGACGATCAGCGCATCGCGGTTGAACACCGGATAGAAGTCGCGCTCCCACTGGGCGATGTCGTTGCTGGTCATCGCGCGCAGATGCACGTACCCGATGCGCCCGTGGCTCAGGCTGTCGACCAGCCGGCGGCGTGTGTATTCCCATTCGTCGTACCGAAGATTGGCCGCTGCCCGCGCGGTAATGGGCTCGACGATCACGTCGCGCGCGGACTCGCCCGCGCCCTTGACTCGCAGCCGCACCTGCGTGCCGGCCGTGTTCCGCAACAGGGCGCCGAGCGACGGACCAGACAACGCGGGCGTCCCGTTCACGTCGACGATGGTCTCGCCATCCCGCACGTCCACACCGGGCCGCGCCAGCGGCGACAAATCGTCCGGATCGTCCGGATCATTTCGATATACGTGGACGACACGGTAGCCGCCGGCCCTGGCGTCGCGCGCCAGCTCCGCGCCTAACGCCCCGGTTGCAATCTGCTCCGTCGCCGTCTGCATGTCGCCGCCGTACACGAACATGTGGAGCGCCGAGAGCTCGCTGATCATCTGGCCGAACACATCGGACAGCTCGTTGCGATCCGTCACACGAGCGGCCAGCGGCGCATACTTCGTCCGCATCGCCTTCCAGTCGATGCCGTTCATGTTGCGGTCGTAAAAGTAGTCGCGCTCCAGACGCCAGGCCTCGCGATACATCTGCTGCCATTCTTCGCGCGGCACGATGTGCAGTTTCCATCCCGACAGGTCGACCTGCGTGTCGCTCAGCTTCTCGGGTGGACGGGGACCTGCGTCGATCACGAACAGATCGTCGCCGCGCCGCACCAACAGCTTCTTCCGATTCGCCGAGAGCTCGTACCCGGTCACCTTGTCGACCAGCGTCTGCATCTTCGGATCGACGCGCGTGATGGTCAGCACGTGCAGCATCGCCTGCCGCGGCTTGGCACGGTCCATGGACAGGAAGTAGAGCCGCGCGCCATCTGTGCTCAATCCGGCATAATTCCCCGGGTCGACCGGAACGCGATACAATCGGTCCATGATGCCGGCAGTGTCGATCGTCACGCGGGGAGTCGAGTCCAGCGCGACGGCAACGGGTGCCTTGGGAGCGCCCGGCACGCGCGACTCCGGCTTCTTCGGTACCGCGACCGTGTCGGGGTGCAGCTCATCCGCATGCGCAAACGGAAACCGTTCGCCCGCGCGGAGTGCTAACGCAAAAATTTCGGTCTGCTGATCGAAGTATGGTTCCGGTGCCCGCGATCCCCATGGCGCACCCACCGTCGAACGGAAATGCCGGTCGGAGAGGAACCAGAGCCACGCGCCGTCCGGGCTCCACGCCGGCGTATGGGAATCGTATCGATCGCTCGTTACCGCCGTGGTCGTGCCGCCGCGCGCATCGTAGACGTCGATGCGGCTCAGGCCGTTCGACCCCGACACCTGGTAAGCCAGCCATCGCGAGTCGGGCGACCAGGCGAGGCCCGAGAAGTCGCCGTAGTCCGACGTCCCGATGCGCTTCGATGCGCCGGTTGCCGCGTCATAGATCCACAGCCGGCGGTCCTTGTCCGTGTGCGCGATGAGCTTCCCGTTAGGCGATGGCACTGCCTCCCAGCGCAGCACCGTCCCGTCGCGCGTGAGCTGGTGCGGCGCACCCACACCGTTGGCCGGCATGGTCCACAGCTCGACTTCGCCGCTTTCATCCGAGAGCGCCAGCAGCGAGTCGCTGGTGGGCATGAAGCGTCCGTCGCGGTACCGCACGCCGGGATGCCGAGCCGCCTCGACCAACCGGCCCTGGTCCGATTTCACCGGCGCCACGAACAACTGCCCGCGGGCCGTCAACACGACGCGGTCGCCGTTAGGCGAAAGGTGCGCCGCGCTCACCCACTTCATCGCCGTGTCCACCCATTCCTCTCGCATCTGATCGAAGTCCGACGCCAGGCGAATAGGAATCGCACGGTCCTGTCCCGTGGACAGGTCCAGCACCCACAAGTCCGCGCCCAACTGGTATACGATGCGCCCATCCGACAGCGACGGCGATTGCAGATCGAAATCCGTGTGATGCGTGTGCTGTCGCGGATCGCGGCCGTTCTCATCGACCGACCAGATGCTCATCGTCCCGTCGCGGTCGCTCGCGAAATAAATGCGGCCCTTCCACGGCATCGGCGTCTTGCTGGTGCCCGCGTAGTCGCCCGTGAGCGGCACCGCTTCGGGCATCGCGCTGCTCCACTTCCAGAGCTGCTGGGCCGTGCCTCCCTTGTAGCGGCGCGTGTGACTGCCCTGAAAGCCGAAGCGGGTGAAGAACAGCGTCCCGCCATCGTACGCGCCATCGGAGGCCTGCTCGAGCGGCACGCGCGTGCGAACGCCGGTCGCCGTGTCGAGCGTCACGAGCTGGTCGATGGGCAGCGTCGCAAATTGCCGTGTCGAATACAGCACGCGGCCGTCGGGCGTCCACCCGACCACGACGTCACGTGCGCCGTCCCAGGTGCGCCGTTCGGGAAGGCCGCCGGCAATCGGCATCGTGTAGACTTCCGCGGGTCCTTCGTATTGTCCGGTGAACGCGATCGTCGCGCCATCCGGCGAAATCGACGCGTCGCCCTCTTCGCCGCGGCCACTCGTGAGCCGCCGCGCGACGCCGCCGCCCAACCCGATTGTCCACAGATCGCCTTCGGCGGTGAACACGATGGTCGTGTCGTGGATGGCTGGATACCGGTAGTAGCCGAGTGGTGTCGCGGACGGCGATTGGCTGGCCGAAGCGCTCACGACGACTGCCACAGCGACCGTGCCGGCCGCGAACACACCGAGAGCTCTGAGCATACGTGTGCCGAGGGAGATGGACGGAGATCCAACAGGTGGGATCGATCGGCACGACCTTACAGCAAGGAACTTGATGTAGCAAGCCCAACGGGGCGAACGCTCGGACGATCAGCGCCGGGTATGCGCTGCCGCGTGGATTGAGGCGACGTGCGCCGTGTACGTGCCCTTCACGTCGCGCCCCTTCGCGATGCCCGACACGGTCAACTCGCCGGTGCGGCCGCCCACGGTCCATGCGAGCGCCACTCGTCCTTCCGCGTCGGTCACCGCGCGCGCCGGCGAGACCGATCCACTCTGCGTTGCGAATCGCACCGGCACGCCGGCGACGGGATTGCCGTAGGCATCCGTCACCAGCGCGACGAGACGCCGAACGCCGCGGGCGCTGCGCGCGGTCTGCGCGTCATCGAACGCGAGGTTTGCCGGCGCGGCCGGCGTCGCGTGCGCATGCACCGCGACCAGCCTGGTGATGCCGTCGACGTGCACCGCGAGCGTTAGGCGGCCGGCGGTGCGGCCCATCGTCCACCGCGTCCGGGCCACGCCTAACGAATCGGTCCGGAGCGCCGTATCGGGCACCGTGCCGCCGGACGGCGACAGCACCACCGGCACGCCCGCCACGCGGTTGCCGTGCGCGTCCACCACGCGGACCGCGACCGACGCCGCGAGCGTCTTGCCGACCGCGCCGCTCTGATCATCGCCGGCGAGTATCGCAATGCCCGCGGGTTTCCCGGCGCGCGCCGCGGCGCTGAGGGTGATCGGTGCGACGGGATCGGCGCTTTCCGCCTCGCCCACCTGGACGCGGAGGCGCTGCGTGCCGGGCGCGTCGCCCAGCGTCCATCGGACCTGCGCCTGCCCGAGCGAGTCCGTCCGCGCATCCAATGGCCTAACGGAACCGTCCAGCGCCGTCCACACGACCGGCACGCCGCTCAGCGCACGACCCGTCGAATCCGTCACGCGCACGCCGACCGAGTCGCCCAGCGCAGTGCCGGCCTCGGCGGCGAGCCCGGTTGCGAGCGCAGCGACGCGCGTGTTGCGTGCCGCCGGATCCGCTTCCGCCGCCACGCGCACTGCCGTATCGAGATGGTCCACCGATGCGAGCAGCAGCTGCCGCCCCGGCAGACCGCCCAACGTCCACGTCGTGCGGGCGCGTCCGTCGGCGTCGGTGCGCGACGTATCGGGAGACGCCATGCCCTGGCCACCCGCCGGAGCGAACATGACGAGCTGATTCTCGATCGGCCGGCCGTGCCGGCTCGTCACGCGCACGACGATGGCTTGCGCGAGGGTCCGGCCGGCGAGCGCGCGCTGCGACGTTCCCGACACCGCGGTGATGGCGGCCGGCGTCGCCACGACCGTGACCGCTGCCCGCCCGGCGATCGCGCCCACCGCTGCCGTGACGATCGAGCGTCCGGCGCTTCGCCCAACGAGAAGCCCCGATGAATCGACCGTCGCCACCGTCGAGTCGTCGATGTGCCATCGCGGGATCACGCCCGCGATCGTATACCCGCGTGCGTCGCGCGCGACAATGGTCAGCCCGATCCGTCCATCCTCGGAGACCGTCACCGTGCTGTCGAGCGCCGCCGCTTCCACCGAGACCGCCGCAACGCGCTGGGCAACCACGATCCGCGCGCGCGCGACCAGTCCGCCGACGATGACATCGATCGTCGTCGACCCCTGCCCGCGCGTCACGACGGAGCCATCGCCGAGCACCGTGGCGACACGCGGATCGTCCGTGGTCCAGATCGGGTGCGCGCCAACGAGCACGCTGCCGCTGCGATCGGTAATCGTCGCCGCGAGGTGCAGGGTGTCGCCCACCGAGCATGCCGTGTCGGCCGTCGGCCTAACGCCGACCCACGCCGCTCCGATGTTGCCGATGGTCTCGTGCGCGTCGGCCCGTCCGATCACGCCGTACGTGTAGAGCGCGGATACGAGCGAGACGACCGCCGCGCCGGCCGATGCAATGGCTGCGATCGTGCGCGCATGCGAGAACCAGGGACCGCGCGGTGCGCCGGCGGTGAGTCGCTGTGAGGACGCCATACCGACACCTGACTCGGCCTCCTCGAACACGGTCACGCTCGATCAGGGCGTTGTAATGCGCCACCTCGAACGCAGGCGAAGTCCGTTACGACGCGCGGCCGCGCATGGGAAATCTGTCCCTCGCCGACGCATCCTTTGTTACGGCGCGCGACCCATCAGCCGCGCGCCGCTCGATGAGCTACCGCGGCCAGAGCCAGCCGAAGACGCCGGCGGTGAGCAGTCCGTAGATCAGCGCGTCGAGCACGTTCTTCCACGTCACGCTCCACGGCTGCGACCGCCAGACGGCATTCGTGATCTCCGCGCCGGCGTATCCCATCCAGGCAACGGTGCCGGCGATCCGAAACACGGCCAGATAGGGTGCGCCTAACGGAACCGTGCGCGACACGACGTAGGCGGTGAAGTACGACATCACCAGCAGAAAGATGAACCACGCGCCAAGGAACGATCCCATCTTCGTGGGGCCTGTCGGCCGCAGGATGAGAATGCCGACCGGCCCCTCGGTGAACAGCTGCACCTTCTCGGGCGAGCCGAGCTCCTTCGGGTCGGCGCAGTAGGGAATCGAATACTGCCCGGGCGCAGGCCGTCCCGCATTCACTGCGGCACGCACGGCTTCTTCGTTGGACAACCCTCCGTAGTCTGCGCGATGATATCTCAGCGCCATGTGCAGGATCGAGCTCGCGACGAACACGATGACGGCGGAGAGGATGATCGGCAGCCACAGTTGACCGAGGGAGACCATGGTGTTCATGCGGGAGCTCCGATGGTGGGGTGGATAGGCCGGCTCTGCCACCAATTAGCGCAGATCGGATTGCGGGCGGAAGAGTGCGCCGCGATCCCTACGGACGATGCCCGTGTGCCGAACGGCCGAGCGACATGATGCGATGCAGGAGCTTCGTGTAGCTCATGCCTGCACGTTTGGCGGCCGACGCCAGCTCCTCGCTCGCGCTGATGTCCGGGTTGGGATTCGCATCCAGAAACCACAGGATTCCCTGTGCATCGAGACGATAGTCGATGCGCGCATAGCCGGACATCTCGAGGATGTGATAGATGCGGCGGCTGAGCCGCCCGATGTGCGATGCCAACGGCTCGTCGAGATTGGCCGCCTGCAGCTGCACGCCGCGCCGTTCCTGGTATTCGAGATCGTGTTTCACCTTTGCCGTCGCGATCAGCGGTTCGTTCGGCGCGCTGTGCTCGATCACCAGCTCCCACGCCGGCAGCGACCACACGCGCGCATTGCCCAGCACGCTGACGTAGAGCTCGCGGCCCTCGATGAATTGCTCGGCGATCGCGTCCGTGTCGAGATTCTGGTGGATGAACCGCACGCGGTCCTCGAGCTCGGCGTCGTCGTGCACCAGCGATGCCTTGGCGATGCCTAACGATGCGTGCTCGGTGAGGCTCTTGATGATCAGCGGGAACCCGAGCTTCGGCGGCCGCCGCGGCCGCCGGCCCAACGGAAACACCGCAAACGCCGGCGTGCGGATGCGGTGGTACGCGAGGAGCTTCTTGCCCAACGCCTTGTCCCGCGAGATCACCAGGCCGCGCGGATTGCAGCCGGTGTACGGCACGCGCATCAACTCGAGAAAGCTCACGATGTTGTGATCGTAGAGCGCGTTGTGGTGAAACTCTTCGAGCAGATTGAACACGACGTGCGGCTTCATCGACCCGACCGCATCGCGGATCGGCTGCAATTCCTCCTGGACCCCGAGCGCGAGCACCTCGTGCCTCGCCTTTCGCAGACACGTGATCACGTCGTACTCGGCGCGCCACGACAGAATCTCCTGCTCGTCGAAGCCGTCCAAGGAGTCGGGCGGGACGTGGTCGGGGTACACGAGCGCCAGCACGCGGAGCCGTTTCACAACACGATCCATTCGCGCCGGCGGCTGTAGAGCACGCGCGTGATGGTCACCGCGAGCAGCACCGCAAAGTTCGTGACGAGCGGGCGCTCGCGTCCCACCGCGCGCAGCCCGAGCTCGCGGCAGCGCACGATCATGTCGGAGAGGACTGAGTCCAACGTGATCTGATACTCCCCGCTCCAGCGAGCGACGAGCTGGCGAATCGCGGCCCGGTGGCGCCTGAGGAAGGCGGCGGCCGTCGGGTGCGAGCGATGCGCCGGGTCGCGAGAAAAGAGGCGCAGCAGATCTCGATCGTACGTGTTCGGCACCTCGACCACGTACCGGCGTCGCCGCGCTTCGTAGTACTCGCCCAGCGTGGTAGAAATGCTGCGCAGCGGCTCGACGACCGCGCGCGAGGTGACTAACGGCGGCTGTCCGCCCACCTCGGCCATCACTTCGTCCACGTACTCGAGCTTGCGCAGCGCCACCGGCCAGGCAGCGTAGCGCGCGCGCCACCGGCGGCGGGGACGCATCCACACGGCGAACGTCTCGGCGAAATCCTCATCGGGATGGCTCTGTCCATACCAGAGCCGCAGATGCTGCACGTGCTGCTTGCTCGCCGGGTTCGGCCGATACTGATCCGGGTACGGTTGGGCAGAGCTCCCGAAGAGATAGCGCCACCGGCGGCGGTGGTGCAGGCGATAGGCGTGTTGGATGGCGTGTCCCGTCTCGTGCCGAAGAATGCGCATGCATTCGCCGTGGGTGCCGCCTTCCACGTCCAGCATCTGCGAGCGCTCCAGCCGCATGAGGCGCGGATGGGCCAGATAGAACGGCACAGCGAACCCGGGAATGCCCAACGGAGAGAACCACTCATTGGAGAGCCAGATGTGCGGCTGGAACACCAGCGCCCGGTCGAGCAGCTCGCGCCGCAGCTGCTCGACTTGCGGCTCGAGCCATGAGCCCTCGACCGACACGCCGAGGTCGCGCAACCGCACCTGCATCAGCTCGGGGCGCGGCAACCGGTCCCACGACAGACGGCGCGCGCGCCCGGCTCGTTTTCGCACCGGCATGGCGAGAGAACTTCGGTGGACCAGCGCGAGGGCGCAAGCGCCTTATCGCGGTCGCTGCAGCACCGGCATGCGCGACAACGCCGTGTCGACGAGCGCGCGAATGAGCGCGCTGTCGGTCGGCATCAGATGGCCGGTCTCGAGCCAGATCTGCGTCTTCGGCTGGCGCGCGGCGTCATAGAGCTGCCGTGCCGCGTCGGCCGGCATCTGCGGGTCGTCGATTCCGTTCACCATGATCACGGGACGGGGAGCGATCGCGCCGATGAACCGTTCGGGCGACAGACTGCGAAATGGGCGCGTCGCCAGCCACGCCAGCGGCGACCGCAGCCACGCCGGGTGCGTGTCCAGATTCGCGGCCACCACCTTCGAGAGGTCGCCCGCGCCGTAAATCAACGCCACGTTCCGGAATCTCGTGTCGGCCGCCGCCGCAATCGTCGCGAACGGCACCGCGAACGATGTGGCCGCGATGGCGATGCGCGTCGGGTCGACATCGCGCCGCGACGCGAGGTACGACGCGCCTAACGAGAACATCTGCGGGATGTGCTGCGCGGTCGTCCGCAACGCGCCCGAATGAAAGAGCGCATCGGACAGCGAAATGCTCGTAGGAAGCGACCGCGGGTAGTCCAGCGACAGGACCACGACATCGCCGAACTCGTGCGGCAGGTGCTCGAGCGCGCTGCTGTTTTCGTCGCGCCCATCCTCCAACAGGACGGCCGGCAGATGGCCGGTGTCGGGCACGGGTTCCATCACAATGCCCTGCGCGCGGAGGCCGGTCGTGCTCGTCAAGCCGACGCGATGCACTTGGTAGCGCCCGCGCGACGGCAAGAGCGTAAGCGTCACGGTAGCCAGCGTGCCGCGGTTATGGGTATATGCGAACAGCTCCTGCTTCTGCGCCGGGCCAAAGGAGCACGAGAGTCCCATGGCGGCAACGACGAGCAGGCCGAATATCCGCACGCGGGCACGCGACGTGGCGAGCCACCGGTTCGACAACGCAGCGTTGGTCATGCATGAAGTGATTGCGCAAGAACGCCGCGATGTAAAGCGGGCTTCGGGCACGTTGTCCCTCACTCTGCCGGATCGACGCGCGGCTCGTATCGTCGTGCGTCTTCAAGACATCCAGGGCGCCATGGCCAGGCCGTGCGCATCCGAACTGGCATTCTGACAGGTACGACTAACGCGAAAGCAAAGTCGTCGAAGTGACGGTGTGGCTTGTGCCAACGCATGTTTCACCGCGGGGAATGTCACGTTTTGACCGGTCGACCGTCTTCTAGCAGGTCACGCGCCCCAACGCAGTTAGCCAGGTCTGGCGCGTCAGCGGCGGCACCAGCGACTCCTCCCTGTCGCGATTGCCCCGCCTCCTTGACCGGTCGACTGGACTTCTTCGGAGATCCACATGCACAAGCGATTCGTCATGGTTTCCGCGGCCGCACTTGCTCTGGCCGCTGCCTCCCACACCGCGACGGCTCAGCTCGCGACGCCCAAGCCGGCCATCGGTGTACTCGGTGGGCTGAACCTCTCCACCCTGGGTGGGAGCGACATCTCCGGCGTGAGCAACCGCACCGGCTTCCAGGCTGGTCTCTTCCTCACGCTGCACATGAACAGCGCGTGGTCGATCGAGCCCGAAGCGCTGTACACGCAAGAGGGCGCGAGCTCTGACGGCATGACGGTGAAGATGAACTACATTCAGGTGCCCGTGCTGCTCCGCTGGGACGTGATGGCCAAGAACCCCGTGCACCCGTTCTTCATTGCGGGTCCGGCCGCGGCCTACCAGGTCGGTTGCGACTTCTCACAGTCGGGCGAGAGCGCGAGCTGCGACGACGCGGGCGCCCAGAAAAAGTCGTTCGACATGCTCGGCGTCGCCGGTGCGGGTCTCGGCTTCAACGTCGGCGCGACGCAGATGTCGGTTGGCGCGCGCTACTCGTACGGCTTCAGCGACACCTTCGAGGGCAGCAACATCAAGAACCGCTACTTCTCGATGCTCGTCGGCCTGACGTTCTAACGGAAGGCGCGACACGAATGGAGCGGGCCCGCTCCGGCGCAGATGCCGGGGCGGGCCCGCTCGCATCGAGCGCTGTCGCCACGGAACGCGCAACGCCGTCAGTGCTTGACGACGTTGGTCTCCTGCGCCCTCACAGCCCGCCAGCGGCCGTCGCGCTTCACGAACACATCGGTGAACACCGTGCGCCGCACCCCCGGCTGTCCATCGCGCGTCGCATCGACAATGCCCGTCGCAATCGCGGCCCACCCATAGACCCTGACGTCGAGCCGCTCGAACCGCGAATGCACCGACGCGGGACGCGGATGCTTGGCCACGTAATCGACGTGCTCGGCTTTGTCGATGATCTCTCCGCTGGGCAAGGCGTGCACGAAATCGGGCGCCAGGATCCGTTGCAAGGTCGTGGAATCCTCGTGATCCAACCATGCGTGCTCGAGAGCGATCACCGAGTCGCTGTCCGCTCGCGCGCCGGTTGCCTGCGCATACGATGGATCCGCACGCAGGCTCGTGCCGATGAGCACGGCGGCGGCGACGAGCGCGCACATTCCGTTAGGCATTTGGCCTCCCTGGGGCTGGAACTGACACTGACTTTCCTACACAACGCGGTGGGTGGCGAACGGGCTGTCCTCATCGGCGTCTTCTGACGAAGGTCTGACACCCGATCCTGCCGGATGCGGCGATACCTGCGCACGCGCTCGCCGCAATCGCGCTCGACTTGCCGCGGTGATGCTTGGGCTCGCTATTGTGGGCGCCGGGCTCCCCAGGGTCGATCCCATCCTCGCGCCGGCGCGCGGAGTGACGCCGCTGCGGCGAAATGCGTCTCCGAATTTCGAAGGGGAGGTGTGCATAACGCACGACGCGCTTACATTTGAGGCGCGAGAAGTACAGGCAGGGGAGGCGCCTCATGTGGCGACGTCGCCACGCAAGCTGGTTACCGCAACGAACTGCGGTGCCGTTATCAGTGCTGTTATGTGCAGCGGTTTCTGCTCCAGGTTGGTCTCAGGGTAGCATAAGCGGGGTCGTTCGCGCGGCCGCTTCGGCCGCACCGGTTCCAGATGCGATAGTCACCGTGTCGGGCGTCACGCAGACGGCCCGCTCGGGACGCGATGGACGTTTCATCGTGGCGCCAGTCGCCGCTGGTGAGCACGTCGTCATCGTACGCCGCATCGGCTTTCAACCCGATACACTCACGAGCGTGACCGTACCACCGGCGTCCACGACGCCGGTCATAGCGGAGCTCGTCCATCTCACGACGAAGCTCGACACGGTCGCCGTGCCTTCCGTTGCGACGAACATCGCAGCCACGGGTGCGGTCCCATCGGTCGAGCTCACTCGTGACGACATCGCGCGCACCCCGCAGATCGCCGACGACGCATTTCGCGCGGTGACACGCGTGCCTGGCGTTTCGGCGAGCGATCTCTCGGCGGGATTTCGTGTGCGCGGCGGCGCCAACCGCGAAGTGCTGCTGTCGCTGGACGGAATGGAGCTCTACGAGCCGTTCCACCTCAAAGATCTCGACGGCGCGATCTCGATCATCGATCCGGGGATCCTTGGCAACGCGACCATCAGTACGGGTGGGTTCGGCGCCCGCTACGGCGATCACCTGACGGGTGTGTTCGCGCTGCAATCGCGCGACGATGCAGTCACCGGCGCGCACGGCTCGCTCAACGCAAGCGTGAGCGGTGTAAGCGCGGAGATGGCAGCGCCAGTCGACGGCTCCCACGCCGACATCATGGTGTCGGCCCGCAAAGGCCTGCTCGCGGCGGCCCTCGACCTGGCAGGCGATGGGGGTACCCTCGCGCCCCGCTACGACGACAGCTATGCGCGCATCCGCATCAGGCCTAACGCAACGAACCAGTTGGCGATCAGCGCCCTGCGCTCCAACGACGGGTTGTTCTTCTACGCGTCGGACGAGCCCTCGCTCGCCAGCGAGTACGGCAGCCAGTACGTCTGGGCGACGTGGACGTCGATGCCGACGACGTGGCTCACCACGCGCACCATGGTGTCCGACGCCGAGCTGACGTGGGACCGCACGGGCGGCGAGACGTCGAACACGGGGCTGGCACTCGAGGTGGGTGACCGGCGCGGCTTCCAGGCGCAGTCCGTCCAGCAGTCGGTGACGGTCGATGAATCGCCGCGCTTGAGAACCGAAGTCGGCGCCCAGTACCGTTCGCTCGAGGCGCAGTACACATACGCACGACAGCAGGCGCTGCCGGTCGTCGAGGCGGGTGCGTGGGTGACGGACTCCAACGACCTCGGCACCCGCTTTTCGGCGCAGGGCACCACGATGGGCGCGTACGCCACGCAATTCGCGCAGCTCACGCCGTCGTTAGGCGTGGAGGCGGGCGTGCGCTATGACCGCCAGAGCTACACCGGCGAGCACATGAGCAGCCCCCGGGTCGCCGCCTCGTACGCGCTCGGCAGCCGAACCACGCTGCACGCGGCATGGGGCCTCTATGCGCAGCCGCAGGCCCTCTACGAGCTGCAGGTGCAAGACGGGGTCACCCGGTTCTCCCGCGCCGAGCGCGACGAACAGCGCGAATTCGGCGTCGATCATCGCTTCAGCGGCGTGACGCTCAAGGTGGACGCGTACGACCGCCAGCTCCTGCGCCTGGATCCGGAGTACGTGAATCTCGAGAGCTCGTTCGACGTGTTCCCCGAGGCGGGGAACGATCGCGTGCTCATCGATCCGGTGAGCGGGTACGCGAGGGGGCTCGAGATTTCCGCGTCCTCGACGCGCGGTCCGGTGCAGTGGCTCGCGAGTTATGCGCTCGCGTCGTCGCGCGACAAGGTGGACGGCCTGTGGGTGCCGTCTCCGTACGACCAGCGCCACTCGATCCACGTCGACGCGAGCGCCTCGCCGCACCCGGGGTGGCGGGTGACCGCGGCGTGGGAGTTCCATTCCGGCTGGCCGGCGACGCCGATCACGTTCGGCCTGGACACGCTGGTCGACGGCACACACCACGTGCGGGCGGAGTACGGTCTGTTCAACTCGACGCGCATCGGACCGTACCACCGGCTGGACTTGCGAGTGTCTAACGATCGCCGCCTGGGGCCCGGCAAGCTGTCGGTGTACCTCGATGTGTTCAACGTCTACGGCCGCAACAATCCGCGCGGACTCGGCTACACGGTCGCCGACTGGAACGCCGCCGAGGTAGTCGTGAATCAGCGGTCGAAGCTGCAACTGCCGCGCATTCCGACGCTCGGCGTGCAGTGGACGTTCTAACGGAACATCGCGGTTTATTCCACGCGGAGCGCCTGCGCCGGACGCCTCGGTTGCGCCGCGCGCGGCGCCTCAGCGGCTCAGGGCGGGCTGCGCGGCCGGCACGCCGGCGCGCGATGCGGCAAGCAGGGCGGTGAACGCGTCGGGCATCTGCGGTTTGGCGAAGAGATAGCCCTGTCCGAGCTCGCAGCCCAGCTCGCGCAGCGCGCGGAACTGGTGCGAGTCCTCGATCCCCTCGGCCACCGTGCGCAGGGACAGCATGTCGCCCAACGCGATGATCGTGCGCGCGAGCGCCGCGTCGTTGCCGCCTAACGTAATGCCGTCGACGAATGCCTTGTCGATCTTGAGCACGTCGATCGGGAACCGGCGCAGGCTGCCGAGGGACGAGTAGCCCGTGCCGAAATCGTCGATCGCCAGGCGGACACCCAGCGCCTTGAGCTCGAGCAGGCGCGCGAGCGTCGCGTCGACGTCGCGCATGATCACCGTCTCCGTGATCTCGAGCACCAGCCGGTTCGGCTCGAGGCCGGACTCGGCGAGCGCGGACGCCACGTCGCGCACGAGCTCCGCGTGCTGGAACTGGCGGCCGGACAGGTTCACGGTCACCGTCGGCGGCTCGTCGAGCGGCGAGGGCGCCTGCCACGTCGCGGCATGGCGGCACGCTTCGCCGATCACCCACCGGCCTAACGGAACGATGAGGCCGGTTTCCTCGGCCACCGGGATGAAGAGGTTCGGCGCCAGCAGGCCGCGCGACGGGTGCTGCCATCGGACGAGCGCCTCGGCCGCGGCGAGGCGTCCGGTGCCGAGGTCCACGATCGGCTGGAACATGAGGCGGAGCTCGTCGCGCGTGATGCCCTCGCGCAGGTCTGCCTCGAGCGCCATTCGATCGACCAGCGATTTGTGCATCTCGGGCGCGAAGATCGCGTAGCGGCCCTTGCCGGCGCTCTTGGCCGTGTACATGGCGACGTCGGCATTGCGCAGCAGCTCGTCGACGCCTTCGGCGTCGTTGGCCCGCGCGATGCCCATGCTGGCGCTCACCATCACGGCTTTGTCGTCCAGCGTGATCGGCGCGCGGAGGCTCGTCGCGATGCGCTCGGCGACGGTGATGACGTCGGAGTCCGTGGCGACGCTCTCGAGGAGCACCGCGAATTCGTCGCCGCCTAACCGAGCGACCGTGTCGCACCCGCGGGTGGCGTTGAGGAGCCGCGCCGCCACGGCGGCCAGGAGCCGGTCGCCCTCGGTGTGGCCCAGACTGTCGTTCACCGTCTTGAAGTCGTCGAGATCCAGGAACAACACGGCGAGCCGTCCGCCGACCCGCTCGATGCTGGCCAGCGCGTGCTCGACGCGGTCGTGGAACAGGGCACGGTTGGCGAGCCCGGTGAGGGGATCGTGCAGCGCCTGGTACGCGAGCTGCGACTCCAGTTGCTTGCGCGACGTGATGTCGCGCGACACCCAGACCACCGCGTTCTCGTCCATCGGCGACACCGTGCCGGCGAACCATGACGCCGCGCCATCGATCTCGAGGCTGTATTCGACGTCGACCGGCTTCCCCGACTCGAGCGCGCGGGTCACGCCGGTGTGCACCATCTCGGCGGCCGATGGCGGCAGCACTTCG
The DNA here is from genome assembly GCA_036273715.1 of Gemmatimonadaceae bacterium. Taxonomy (NCBI): domain Bacteria; kingdom Pseudomonadati; phylum Gemmatimonadota; class Gemmatimonadia; order Gemmatimonadales; family Gemmatimonadaceae; species Gemmatimonadaceae bacterium. The sequence goes on along the minus strand of DASUHB010000069.1, from coordinate 92,737 downwards.
CGCACCGTTCGGCCTAACCATTCCACGGGAGCGCGGTGACGGGCGTCGGCCGCGCTCGCCGCAATCTTGACGTAGCGGCCGGTCCCGTCGAGCGCGACGATGACGTCCGACATCGCACCGACCAGCGCGTGGAGCTCGGCTTCGCTGGCCCGCAGGGCGTTCTGCGCGCGGCGCAGCGTGCGCTCGTTCCACGCCGTGGCGTACGTGGCCACCCACGCGGCCAGGCCTAACAGGAGAACTTTGGCACCTTCGTCCAACAGCGACACGCCGCTCGTGGTCATCGCCAGGATCGGGTCGCGCTCGAAGTGCAGGTGCCCCACGAACAGGAAGTAGGTCAGCACGCCGGCGTATTCGGCAACGACGAGCGCCGACACGAGCACGGCGCGGCGCGCCGAGCTGGTGAATGGACGGGCGGCGAGGATCACGAAATACGTGAGCCAGATCGGCGACTTCACGACGAGGCTCGGGGTCACCGCCAGGCCGTATTCGACGAGCAGGCACGTCACCGCGGTCGCATCGGCAATGGCGTTGGCCGCGGCGAGCCACGGCCGCTCGAGGCGCCGGCGGTGGAACCTGACCTGCTGCCAGAGCGTCCACAGCAGCATGGGCACCAGCACCGACGCGTTGATCAGCGTCAAGCCGCGCGTCAGTTTCGGCGCGTACACCACGGCGCTCACGCCTAACAGGATCAGCACCACCGCCCGCACGCCGTTCAGGTGGCGTTCGGCGTTGGCGCGCTCCGCCGCGAGCAGCGCGGCGGCGGTCGGTCCCTCGAAAGTCGTCTCGGTTCGGGCTGGTGCCGACACGGTATCCTCGCGCACCGTATGCGGATGGAGAGCGGCGGTGGCGAAAGGAGGACGTCCGGTCGGCATGCTGCGTCACGAGTTTCCTACGCCAGCATCCTTGCCCGAGACCCGTCCGCAGGGGAGAATAGCCCATGCTCAGAGAGACGTGGGAATGGGCGCGGCGGACGAACTTCCGGCCGTGGCTGCTCGGTGTGTACGCGTTGAGCGTGCTCGTGGTCGCGATTCCGAAGGGCCTGCACCATTCCGACAACAATTTCCTCATTTTCGACGCGGCATTCAGAAACCTTCGCGCCGGACGTGACCTGTACGCTCCGCACCCGGATCAGTACATCGACCTCTTCAAGTACAGTCCCGCCTTTGCGGCGCTGTTCGCACCGATCTCCGTCCTGCCGGCCACGCTCGGCCTCGTGGTCTGGGATGCGATCAACACGATGCTGTTGGCGCTGGCGATCGTGAGGCTGCTCCCCGACCGGCGCGGCGACGCCGTGCTGGCGCTGGTGTTCCTCGAGATGTTCGGCTCGATGCAGCACTCGCAGTCGAACAGCTTGCTGGCAGCGTTAGTCATTCTGGCGTTTCTCGCGCTGGAACGCGATCGCCAGGTCGGCGCCGCACTCGCGCTCGCGATCGGCACGGCGGTCAAGATTTTTCCGCTCGCCGGCGTGGCCATGGCGCTGCCGCGGCCGCGGCGAATTCGGTTCGCCATCGTCTTTACCGTGGTACTGGTGGCGGTGCTGGCGCTGCCGTTGCTCGTCGTGTCGCCGCACGAGGTGAAGGCGCAGTACGCCTCGTGGATGTCGCTCCTGCCGCGCGACGCCGTTGCCGATACGATCGCGGGGCGGGGGATGCACACCGGCGGCGTGCCGGAAGAGCTCCACCTCTGGTTCGGGTCGAGCGTATCGCCCTTCATTGTGGAAGCCGCGGGTGCCGTGCTGCTCGTGCTGCCGCTCATCGCCCGAGTCCGGCGTTGGGCGGATCCCGATTTTCGCCTGCGGTTCTTGTGTTCGCTGCTGGTGTTCCTCGTGATCTTCAACCACCGATCGGAGTCGCCGTCGTTCGTGATCGCGATGGTCGGGATCGCGATCTGGTTCGCAGTTTCGTCGCCGGATGCGCTCACGATTTCGGTGATCGTCGCGACCGTCGGTATCGTGTCCATTGGTGCATCGAGTGCGGTGCCGAACGCGGTACGAGTGGGTGTCGTGATGCACTACAGGCTCAAGACGCTGCCGTGCGTGTTCGCCTGGCTCATCATGCAAGCCGAGTTGTGGGGGTGGCGACCGTCGCGCCCATCGCTGCCTGCGCTGTCGGCGCTCTGGAACGCGCGAACCGTGAGCGAAAGTATCGCGTCTTCATGACCGCTGCGTCCGCTCATGGCATCTGCTTTGCGCTGTGTCGCTTGGCGTGTGCGCGTTGGATACACTTGCCATAACCGATAACAAGGAACAACCCATGACGATCGGAGATGCGCGTTGGCGCCGGCAATTTTGCGCGGGCGCTGTGATCGTGTGCACGTGCGTGACTGCGTTCGCCGCCGGTCTGCGCGCGCAGGACGACCAACTTGCCGATCGCGCGAAGCGCGCCGCCCAGGTGCTGTCGGAGCTCGTGTCGGTGCCCGATCGGTCTCCGCCCACAGCGCTCATGCGCGAGGCGGTATGTGTCGCGGTCGTGCCTGGTGTCGTGCAAGCGGGATTCGGCGTTGGCGGACGCGCCGGCTACGGCCTGGTGAGCTGCCGCGCGGGCGGCGACTGGAGCTGGCCGACATTCGTTGGGCTCAAAGGGGGCAGTTTCGGATTACAGATCGGGGCGCAGTCCGCGGACGTCGTGCTGATCTTCATGAATCAGAACGCACCCAAGACGATCGCGGGCTCGTCGTTCGATCTGGGTGGAGAAGTTTCGGTTGCTGCGGGGCCGATGGGACGCGATCTCTCGGCGGCCACGGACTACAAGGCCCAGGCGGAGATCTACTCGTACTCCAAGAGCAAGGGACTCTTTGCCGGCATCAAGATCGCCGGCACGAAGTGGGAGATCGACTACTCGGCGAACAAGAAGGCGTACGCATCGGCGGGTGCTGCGTTAGACGGCGGGACGCACACGAGTGTCGCCAAGGAGTTGTCAACCGACGGGGGGCAGGCGCCGTCGATCGTGCAGCCGTTCATCGCGAGCTTGCGCAAAAACGTCCCGGCGGCGTCGACCCACTGACGGCGCCGGCTGCGCGCGGGCTATTGGGACGCTTCCGACGAGGACGTGCTGTCCGTCTTGAGCCAGTGGTTCAGCCAGCGCGCCGTTTCCTTCTCGATGAGGGAGAAGCTTTCGAAGTCGTAGGCGGCGCCGTGCCGTCCGGGCGGGTAGATCCGGAGCGCCACGTCCTTGCCAGCCGCGGTCATCGCGGTGAGCAGCTGCATGGTGTTTGCCGGATGGACGTTGTCATCCATCATCGAGTGAATCACCAGCAGGTGGCCGCCCAGCTCGCCGGCGTGCAGCACGGCCGAGCTCGAGTCGTAGCCGGCGAGGTTCTCGCCTAACAGACCCATGTAGCGCTCGGTGTAAATCGAGTCGTACAGCCGCCAGTCGGTGACCGGCGAATTGGCGACACCCGCCGTGAACAGATTCGGATACGCTTCCATGGTGAAGACCGTGGAGTATCCGCCATAGCTCGTGCCCATGATGCCGATGTGATGCGCGTCGACGTACGGCTTCTTGGCCAGATACTTCGCGGTCTCGGCGAAATCGTGGCTTTCCCATTTTCCGAGGTCGCCGTAGACCACTTTCATGAAGCTGCTGCCGTAGTTGTTGTTGCCGCGGTTGTTCACGTTCACGATGATGAACCCCTGTTGCGCCAGCCACTGTGTGATCGGGCTGCCATCGAACGAGTCGAACACGCCCTGGGATCCGGGTCCGCCATAGATCGCAAAGATCACCGGGTATTTTCGCGTCGAATCGAACGCCGGGGGTGTCACCATGGAGGCATCGAGCTTGACGCCATCCGATGTGGTGACCGAGAACAACTGCGGCCGCGCATACGTGTGCGTCGACAGCCACTGGCGGAGCGCGTGATTGTCGACGAGCGTGCGCAGCTTCTTGCCGGCCGTGGTCCACACGTCGACGCCGCCCGGATCGGCGATCGAGCTGTACGTTCGGAGATAGTACTCTGTGTTAGGCGACATGTCGATTTCCTGCACGCCGTCGCCGGTGGTGAGCCGGCGCTCATGTGTACCATCGAAGTCGATCGCGTACAACTGTCGCTGGAGCGGCGATGCCTCCGTGCTGCTGTAGTAGATGACGTGCTGCGTGGGGTCGATGCCGCGCACCTGCGTGACCATCCATTTGCCGTGCGTCACCTGGTCGATGAGCTTACCCGAGTAATCGTAGCGATAGATGTGTTGGAAGCCGTCGCGGTCGGACAGCCAGAAGAACTGCGTTAGACCTTCGGGGAACGTCATGAAGTCCTGCACGGCCGCGTAGAAATCCGACACATCGATCCACGTGCGCGATGAATCCCGCATCACCATCCGCTTCCCGCCCGTACGCACGTCGAAGAAGAAGAGGGTCATCACCTGCTGGCGGCGGTCCAGCGTCACCATCGCCAGCGTGTCGGCGCGGCTCGTCCAATAGATCCGCGGCACGTAGTAGTCGCCGGTGAGGCCGGGATCCAGCCAGACTTTCGATCCGGAGCTCACGTTCACGACGCCGATTTTCACCGTGGGGTTCGTGTCGCCCGGCTGGGGAATGCGAATGCTGTCCCACACCTGGTGGCGACCCGCGTAGTTGCTCAGTTGGATGATGGGTTCCTTGCTCTCGTCAACCTGCCAATAGGCGATGTAACGGCTGTCGGGCGACCAGTTCCACGCCTGGACGAGGCCAAACTCCTCCTCGTACACCCAGTCGAAGTGGCCGTTGTAGACGTGCGCCGTGGCGTCCGAGGTGAGGCGTGTCTGCCGCTTCTGCGCGAGGTTTTCGACGTACATGTCGCCGCCGCGCTCGTACCCCAGCATCAGTCCGTTAGGCGAAAGCTCGGCCGTCCGCGCGCCGCTCGCCGCGAGCTGCAACGAATGGTCGGCGAGCGTGTAGACGTAGTAGTCGGCCGTTCCGGAATTCCGGTAGATCGGCTTGAAGTGCGTCTGGAACACCAGGTGGCGAGAGTCCTTCGCCCATTGAAACGAATCGTACGAGAAGGGCTCGCTGCTGCCCGGAAACGTCATGCGCTGTGCACTGAAGAGCAGCGTGTCGCGTCCGGTGCGCGCATCCGTCGCACGGATCGTCTCTTCGCCCGTCTGCGGGTCGCGCACGATGTAGGAGTAGCGCGTGCCGTTCTCGATCCAGTTCACGTCTTCGGGACCGGGCTCGCCGCGCAGCACCTGTCCCGCGCGCAGCCAGTCCTCGAACGACTTGGGCTGCGTCGTCTCCTGCGCGGCGATGGCAAGCGGGAGCGCCGCCGCCATCGCGAACACACAGCCGAGCGCGACGCTTCCACGCGAGAAACGATGGACGCGCATGACCATTCCTGTCGGTTGAAGTTAGGCGACGGGACGCCGCCGCACGGGCAGAGTGCTACGCTCATGAAGACGCGGACACAGCACGGACACAGCGGACACGACGCGAGCAATACCAACGCGTTGATCTCTTATCGGTGCTTTGTCCGTTGTGTCCTGCTCTGTCCGCGTCTTCATGAGCGTAGCACTCTGCCCGTCGACGACGCCCACCACCCGCTATTGACCTTTGGTCAGCGGACCGCAGGCCACGATGGTCTTCATGTCTGTGGGCGACGCGTGGATGTTCACCATGTACGAACCGTTCGGGTCCAACGGTGCCGACACCGTCGCCGTCGACTTGCCCTTGCCGTCATCGCCGACCTTGATCGGGGAGTACGAGCTGCCGCCGCCTACCACACCCTGATCGTTGCCACACGTTCCCTTGTGTACGTGCCACGGATGCGTCGATTTCGGCGTCGCGCCCGCGATGTTCACTTCCGCGGTGAAGCCTTTGCCATTCTTGTCCGGCTTCACTGTCGCGCTGCCGAAGACGTGCTCGTCGCCTGCGTACGTCGACGGAGCGCTCAGCGTCGCGGTCCATCCGCTGTCCGCCGCGTTGGGCGCGCGCGCGGCGACCGGCTTCGCTTGAACGCTGCGATGCGTGACTGCCGTGCCGGCCGCGACGAGCGCTCCAAGCGCCGTCACCAGAGCTATGTGTCGTGCGAACATCGACTCCTCCTCTCGGGTGGGAAGATTCGCTGCCGAAACGCCGACTGCAGGCTGCAGAACTCGTGCGCAATGGCGCGCTGAGCCATTAAAAATGATACGACATTACGCCCGGATGCTACCCACACACCGCCTGGAGACGCTGTTTCCTCGAGCCGCCTACAAATACGGTTGCGCCAGCCAGGCCACGCCGTCCCGAAGTTTGCTCGCCAACGGACGGTCGCGCAAACCCTCCAACGTGAGCAGCGTGCTCGCACGCATCTTTTCGTCGATGAGCGCATCCACACGTGCGGCTAGCGAGCGCGAATAACACTCCACGTTGTATTCGAAGTTGAGTCGCAGGCTGCGTGGATCCCAATTGGCGGATCCGATGAGCGTCCATGCGCGGTCGATCACGAGCAGTTTGCTGTGATCGAATGGCGGCTTGGAAAGATGCACGCGACATCCGCCTTCGATGAGTGCGCCGAGCTTCGCCGTCGCCGCCCATTGCACCAATCGCAAGTTGCCGCGCGCCGGCAGCACCAGATCGACTTGCACGCCGCGCATGGCCGCAACGCGCAGCGCATCCACGAGAGGCGGGTCGGGCAGAAAATATGGTGTGACGACGCGCACGGAATGCGCAGCCTGGCCGATGGCGCCGAGGATCGTCATGAGCAGCGCTTCGAAGTCTTCGTCGGGTCCGTCGGGCACGCCGCGCGCGACGAGCTCGCCCACTTGCGCCTTCGCGCCGGGCGGATACCAGGTGTCGCCGCCGAGCCGCTCGCGCGTGGTGAACTCCCAATCGAAGGCGAAGGCTGCTGTCATCTGTTGCACGACCGGGCCGCGCAGTTTGAAGTGCACGTCGCGCGTCGCGTCGGGCAAGCCGTACGCGAGCACGCATGCATCGCGAATGTTGAGGCCACCGCAGAAGCCGATGATGCCATCGACGATCAACAGCTTGCGGTGATTGCGCAGGTTCATGTAAGGATGTGGAAACGGCACGCGCGAGGGGACGAAGCGCGCCACGGGCACGCGGCGATGGCGTAGTTCATCGACGATGGGCGGATGGCTGTAGCGTGCGCCGACACCGTCGATGAGCACGCGCACCTGGCAGCCCCGCGTCACTGCGCGCTCGAGCGCGGCGACGAACTCGGCGCCGGCGCGGCCGCGATCGAAGATGTACGTGGCGAGTGCGACGCTCCGCGTGGCGCCGTCGATTGCTTCGAGCATCGCCGGATAGCCTTCGTCGCCGTTGCACAGCGCGTCGATGGTGTTGCCGCCGGTGAGCGGCCACCGGGTGACCCGCCGCACGAGCGTCGCCAGCGCGCCTAACGAGGCCGGGACGTCGGCCGGCGGCGACACCGGCTCGGGCGCTTCGGCGCGCAGCTCCTCGGTGTAGGTGGACCGCCGCCCGCGCACCCGGCCGGCGCGCCGGCGAATGCGATTGATGCCGAACAACACGTACAGGCCGGAGCCCACGATGGGCGTCAGCCACACGAGTCCGATCCATCCGATCGCCGATCGGACGTCGGTCTTGTAGAGGACGATGTGCGCCGACACGGCCAGCGCGAGCCCGATATGCAGTGCGCCGGCGAGAAACCCCCACACCTGCGGCGTCAAACCCTTGCCTCCGGAGCCGTGTCGGCCCCAATGTACGGCCCGGTACGGGCCCGGCACCACAGCGTGCCCAACCAGCGGTCTTGCCACCTTTGGTGCTGCACATGTCGATGCATCGGCTGCTCCGCGACGGGACACGCGTGTACGCGCTGTTCGCACTCTGCGCATGTGGTGGAACGGAGGCGCCGAGTACGTCGACTCCGGTCAAGATCGTCGCGGCGTCGGGCGGAGGCCAGACGGCGGATCTGGGACAGCCCCTCGCGCAGCCATTGGTTGCACACGTTGCGACGAGCAGCGGCACGCCTGCGTCCGGCGTGCCGGTGACGTTCGCGGTCACCTCCGGCGCCGGCGCGCTCGCGCCGGCCACCGTTAGCACGGATGCATCGGGGAATGCTTCGACGACGTTCACCATGGGCCGGTCGCCCGGCGTGACGACCGTGAGTGCGACGAGCGCCAGCGTCGCCGGCGCCGCGGCCGTGTTCGTGGTGAGCACCGGTCCGACCATCGTTGGGCAGGTGGCGATCGCAGCGGGCAGCGCGCGATTCCCGGCGCTGGCGCGCCGCGCGCTCCCACCTCCGCTGATATTGCCATCGGAGACACCGCGCCCCACCCGGGGACGGCAAGTCGACGTCGCCTACCGAGCGTCCGCCGTCGGTGCGCCGGCGGCCGGCGCGATCGCGGCGCTCGGTCTCGACCGCGCGAGAGTCATCGCGGCATCGATTCGCTCTCGCCTAACGGCCATGCCGGCGGCGGCGCGATTCGACGTGATGGCGGTGTCGCCGGCCATCGCCATTGCCCGGATCCGCGTGCACGCGGCGTCCGATCGCGATTCGGTGATGCGCGCGCTCCGTGCCGATCCGGCGGTCGCCTCGGTGGCCATCGACGGACTGTTGAGCCGCGGTCCGATCGCCAAAGCGGCCTTCACGCCGCCGCGCGGCCATGGACGAGCGCGCGCGCTGCAAGCGCCGGGTGCCGGCTCGCTCGCGTTCCCGGCCACGCAGGGCATGGATGCCCAACTCTGGAACTACAGCCTCATCGATGCGCCGCGCGCATGGCACGAGGAGACGGGCCAGTCGTCTGTCGTGGTCGCGGTGATCGACGACGGCATCAATCAGCACCCGGATATCGCCGCGAACCTCGACATGGCCGGCGGCTACGACTTCGTGCAGAACGACTCGGCCAACGTCGGACCGCAGCCGCTGTGCGGCGGCGGCACGTTCTCGAACTTCGATGACGATGGCGACCGCGGGCCGGATCCGGATGCGACGATGCCCCGGTCGGTGAGCTTCGACGACGGCTCGGGTTGCTGGCGCGTCGACAACGGCGCGAACCACGGCTTGCACGTCGCCGGCACCATCGGCGCGGGCGGCAACCCGTTCGGGGTGGTGAGCGGGGTGGCGTGGCAGGTGACCATCCGCCCGGTGCGTGCGTTAGGCATCGACGGCAGCGGCTACTTCTTCGACATCGCGCAGGCGGTGCTCTATGCCGCCGGATTGCCCGCCGCCGGCGCCAACGGCGCGGTGGTGCGCGCGCCGCACCGCGCACCGATCATCAACATGAGCCTGGGCGGCCTCACCGCCGACAGCGGCCTCGCGCGTGCGATTGCCGCCGCGATTGCCGCCGGCTCGATCGTCGTCGCCGCCGCGGGCAACGCGCCCAACACCGAGCCGTCGTATCCGGCGGCGTACCCGGGCGTCATCGCGGTTGCTGCGTTAGGTCCGGACGCCAATCTGGCCAGCTACACCGCGAGCGGCGGCGACGTGTCGCTCGTCGCGCCCGGCGGCGATTTTCGCTTCGACGACCTCGCCAACCCGTACACGGGCGGCACCAGCGGCGTGTTGTCCACCACCTGGGACTTCACGAGCGGCGCGCCGAGCTACACGTTCTATACCGGCACGTCGATGGCTGCCGCGCACGTGTCGGGCGTGGCCGCGCTCGTGCTCGCCGCCAACCCCGGCATGTCGGGCAGTGCCTTACGCGCACGGCTGCTCGGCAGCGCGGTGGATCTCGGGCCCGTGGGCCCCGACGATCGCTACGGCATGGGGCTGATCGATGCCTACGCGGCGGTCACGGGACACCAGCCGGCGACCGCGACGTCGGTGCGCGCGATCGACGTCAACACCGGCGCGGTGGATGCGTCGGCGCAGGCGGCGCCCGACGGGTCGTTCGCGCTCACGCGCCTGCCGGCCGGGTCGTACTACGTGGTTGCGGGCCAGGATGAAAACGGCGATGGCGTGATCGGGTTCCCGGGCCGCCGGTTCGGTTGGGCGGGCGGCGCTGAGCCCGAAGCGATTGCCGTCGACAGCGCGCACATGGCCAGCGCGGCGGTCACGATCGGCGCGCCGGTGGAGCATTCGCCTAACGGAGACCGGGCGCACGCGCAGCAGATCTTCGTCGACAGCTGGATCGCCGGGTCCATCGGTGCGTCCGCCCAAACCGACTACTATCGTGTGCTCATTCCGACGGCGGGGCAGTACACGGTCGAGACGTCCGGCGTGCTCGGCGCCTGCGGCCTGGCGCTCGAGCTCAATACCGTCCTCACGCTGACAGACAACAGCGGCGCCACCGTCGCCACGAACGACAACGACTCGTACTTCAGCGACCCGGCGATGACGTTCCCGGGCAACTACTGCTCGAGGATCACCGCGACACTGCAGCCGGGCGCGTACATCATCGCCGTGGGCTGGAGCGCGACGCCGGCGCCGAATCCCGGCAGTTATCGCATCCAGGTCAGATCCGGAAGTTAGGCAGCGACCGGCGCGCTCCGCCGCGGGGCGCCCGCGGCCGTCACGAGGAACCACCATGATCGCACACGTTGGCCCGATCGACTCCAGCGCGCCGGTACGCATCCAGATCGAGTGTACGTCCGCCCATGCCGTTGCGTTTGCACTCTGGCATCGACCTCCCGGCACGGATGCATGGACGAAGATTTCGGAGGGACGCACGGGCGACGGCGCGGGCGAGACGTACGAAGCCACGATCCAGACGCAGCCGCACGCGCAGGTCTATTACTGGGTCGCGGTCTCGAACCCCGCGCACCCGCACGCGGCCTATCATGCTCGACTCACACTGACCCAACGCGATACGGAGATTCCGCACGGCGCCATCGACCTGCGGGGCACCACGAACGCGGCGGGCAACGACTCGGTGGAACAATGGCTCGACTTCGTCTAACGCCGCCGATGCGCGCCTGGATGTTCGTCGTGGCGATGCTGGTCGCCGCCGCGGCGCCGCTCGCCGCCCAGGACGACGACACGACCCAGATCGATGAGGACACCGCGAGCATCGACGACATCGACGGCGATTCGGCCGACCTGGTGCGGCGAGCGGCGGCGAGCGTCGTCGCGAGCTACGCCGTGCCCGACATGCCTGCCGCGTCGTTCCTCGGCACCACCCCGGCGACGATCACGCGCCCGGCCACGGCGCGCGATTTTCTGATCGGATTGGCGAGCGGCGTCGACGAACACGGTGATGCGCGACAAGGCTTTGCGCTCGAGGCGTCGCCGGCGGCCATCGTGCCGGGCTTCGGCGTCTCGCTCGAGCACTACCGCGCACCGGGCGTGAACCCGCGCTACCTGTTCGCCAATCTGCTCATTTCGTTAGGCGCAGCCCGTGCGGCCGGCGACTCCGCGCCCACGGTGCTCGCCTACGGCGTTCGCCTGACGCTGTTCGATCGCGGAGATCCGATGCGCGACCCGGCTTTCCTCGAGGCGTTGGGCGACTCGATCGCGCGCTGCCGGCCGCGGATGCCGATTCCCGGCATCCCCCGCGCCGACACGCCGACCTCGCTCGATCCACTGCTGCGCGACCTGCTCGCCGAGCGGCATGACCGGGACGTTCGCTGCATGGATTCGCATACGCGCAAGCTGGCGCGGCGGTATGCGCGCGCGCACTGGAACGCGTCGAGCGTGTTCGTGGCGTATGCCGGCGGCGAGACGCTGGATCGCGGATCATTCTCGCGCCGCCGGCACGGCGGCGACCGCGTGTGGGCGACGGGCGCGGTCCGACTCGGCGCGTCGGCGCAGACGATGCTGTACGCCGACTGGACGCACGACCGCGGCGATGCAGCCCCGGCGGCGTTCGACGCGCTGAGCTATGGGGCGCGGGTGAACCTGGGGAGCGAAGCGGTGAACGGGTTCCTGGAGCTGCTCGGGCAGTCGCGGCTCACGACGCCGTTAGGCGTTCCCGGGCACGCCACGGCGTGGTCGGCCGGTCTCGAGCTGCGCGCCGCCGAGTCGCTGTGGATTTCGGCGGGGCTCGGCGAGCGGTTCCGTCGAACCGCGACGCCCGACGTGGTGGCCGTGCTGGCGAGCGTGCGGTGGGGGATTTCGCTCCGCTCGTGGCTCTCGCCGCTCGAGTGAGCGCACTCGTCGTCAGGTGGCGAGCTTGTTGGCGGCGTTGAGCGCGGCCACCTTGTAGCACTCGGCCAGCGTGGGGTAGTTGAACACGGTCTCGAGGAAGTAGTCGAGGCCGCCCCCCAAGCCCAACACCGCCTGGCCGATATGGAGCAGCTCGGTGGCGCCGGTGCCGATGATGTGCACGCCTAACAGGCGCCGGGTCTCGCGGTGGAACAGCATCTTGAAGAAGCCGCTGTCGTCGCCGAGGATCTGGCCGCGCGCGATTTCGCTGTAGCGGGCGATGCCCACTTCGTACGGCACTTTCGCCGTGGTGAGCTCGTGCTCGGCGGCGCCGACCATCGACACCTCGGGAATGGCGTAGATCCCGATGGGGAAGTGCGATGCCATGGCGCGCGCCGGCACGCCTAACGCGTGGCACGCGGCCAGCCGTCCCTGCTCGCTCGACGTCGCGGCGAGGCTCGGATAGCCGATCACGTCGCCGGCGGCGAAGATGTGCGGCACCGACGTGCGAAACTCCGCGTTCACGACGATGCGGCCGCGCTCGTCGGCGCAGAGTCCCGCCTTCTCCAGGCCGAGCGACGCGGTCGCGCCCTGGCGTCCAACGGAAAACAGCACCATGTCGCTCACGATGCGCTTGCCCGACTCGAGCTCGAGCACGGCGCGCGCCGGGGGCCCGTCGCTGGTGCCGAGCCGCGCCACGGCTTCGCCGCCGCGGAAGTAGACGTTGCGCTTCCGCATCTGGTGGATCAGCTCGTCCACGATTTCGCTGTCGAGGAATTCGAGCGGCCGCTCGCGCTTGTCGACGACGGTCACCTCGACGCCTAACGCGGCGAACATCGACGCGTATTCCATCCCGATGACGCCCGCGCCGACCACCGCCAGCGACCGCGGAATCCGCGTCAGGCGGCAGATGTCGTCGCTGGTCAGTATCGTCGCGCCATCGGCGTCGGCGCCCGGCGCGGCAGCCGCGATCGTGCCCACCGCGATCAACACGTTCGCCGCGGTGATGTCGCGCCAGGTCTCACCGGCGTGAACGAGCACGCGGTGCGGGTCGACGAACGATGCCTCGCCGCGCAGCACATCGACGCCGTTGCGCCGGAGCTGGTTCGCGATCACTGCCGCTTCGCGCGACACCACGTCCTGCACACGAGCGAGCAACGCCTCTGCCGTTGGGCGTGACGCCTGCCCGTCGAGCGCGCCGTCCGCTCGCGCCGCCGAGGTCACGGTCCACAGCACGGCTTCGCGAAACGTCTTGCTCGGAATGGTGCCGGTGTCCAGACAGACGCCGCCCAACGAGCCGCGGCGCTCGACCACCGCCGCGCGCCGGCCGAGTTTCGCAGCTTGGACCGCGGCGCGCTGCCCCGCGGGTCCACTGCCGATGCACACCAAGTCGTAGTCGTATGTGTCGGTCACGAAGAGCCGCTCCGAGAGATGCGTGGCGCGATGCGTGCGGTACGAAGGCGGTTGGGCGGCCGTCCCGGTTGGTGCCGGCCGTCACAATATCCATCGTCACGGCGTAGCGCGGCAAGCGATCCTCGGCAACGCAACAGCACAGGCGCTCGCTTCTCAGTCGCTTGACGCCGCCTGCGTTGCCTCTAGACTGCACAATAGGCGCTGTCTCGCGCGGAGGGGCATCATGGATCGAGGACGGTCGGCACGTTCCGTCACGTGGATCCTGAGCATCGTGCTCGCGATCGTGTTTTTGGCGACAGGCATCGCGAAACTCACCGGGGCTTCCACGTTCTACATCCAGGCCGCCACGATGACCGGCTTCCCGGCGTGGATCCGCATCGTCGTTGGGCTGGTGGAAATTGGCGGAGCGATTGCGCTGCTCATCCCGCGCGCGGCTGTGTTCGGCGCCGTGACCCTCGCCATCCTCATGTTCCCGGCCGCCGCGACGCAGCACATGAGTGGACAGGGCGGGTTCTGGGTTCCCGTCATCGTGTTCATTCTGCTCTACTGCGTGGTGTGGCTGCGCAGTCCGGAGCTCATTCACACGGTGGCCGGGTACTTCGAGCGCCCGCACGCGGTGCTCCGCGACGGCGTCATCGCGGGGCTGATCGGCGCTACCGCGGTCGCGGTGTGGTTTTTCATCGTCGATGTCATCGCCGGACACCCGTTGTTCACGCCCGACACGCTCGGCCACGCGTTGTTCAGCGTGACCGGTCCGGTCGCGATGCACGAGCGCGGCGCGTTCATCGCGGCGTACACGGTGTTCCATTACGCTGCGTTCATCGTCGCCGGCATCATCGCCGCCAGTGTGGTGGACATGGCCGGCGAGGAGCCGTCGGTGGTGCTGCTCGCCGTCCTGATTTTCGTGGCGTTCGAGATCGGCTTCTATGCGTTCGTCGCGATTCTCCAGCACTCGACGCCGTTAGGCGCCCTGGCGTGGTACCAGGTGTTGATCGGCAACATCATCGCGGCCGTCGCCATGTGCTGGTATCTCTGGCGCGCGCGGCCCGTGCTCAGGGAGCAGTTCGCGCACGCGCTGGACACCTGAGGTTTTTGCCTAACGAGGCCGCCGGCGCGGCCGGTCCGGCGGCGCGCGCCGGTCACTGCATCTGGCGGAGCATCGCATCGGCGCGGGCGGCGGCCTGCGGGACGTCCTTCTTGAGCTGCGTGAGCACGGCGCGCGCCGAGTCCCGCATCCCCGCCGAGTCGAACGCCTCGGCCCGGAGCAGCGCTTTTTGGTAGCGGAGGCGCAGATTGGCCGGCGGCACGGTGATCGAGTCGAGCGCTGCCAGTGCGCCCCGCGCGTCGCTGCGGTCGCGAACCAGGGACTGGACGTGCAGCATGCGCACCGATGTGTCGTTGGGCAGCATGCTCTGCAACTGGTCCGTCAGCCGCGCTGCTTGCTCGCGGTTCCCCGTTCGACGCGCAACCTGGAGATTGTCGTAGAGGCCCGCCACCAACACTCGTCGCACATCGGCGGTGTCGCCGCTGCGCACGCCGACGCCGCCGCCATACTCGTAGACGAGATCGCCGCCGTGATCGCCCGCTTCGTACAAGTAAACGCCACCGACGATGCCGACCGCCGCCGACAACGCCCGCAGCCCCGTGGTCAGGCCGGGTTTGCGCGTGAGGAGAAACAGCATCACGATTTCAATCGCCGACACGACGAGGAAGATGTCGCGCGTGTCCTCGCCATAGTCCTGGTGTACGTTCACCGCCTGGCGAACGCCGGGTATCGATTCGACCTTTTCGTGCGCGTCGAGCCCGCTCTGCACGGCGACGACGCTCGCGCCAGTGCCTAACAAAATCAACACCACGGCCATGCCGTTGAGAAACGACCAGCGCGGGCCGAGCGGAAAAAGCGTTAGGATGCGCGCCAGCACGCCGATGATGAGGAGTGCGATGACGAAATGGACGACCTGGGGATGAAGACTGCCGATGTCAGGCACGATGGACTCCAAGAACGGGTGAGGCGTCAGCCCAACCTGCGCCTACACGGTAGCCCTGCGCGTCATGCGCCGTCAACGGCTGCAC
Source organism: Gemmatimonadaceae bacterium (assembly GCA_036273715.1). NCBI lineage: Bacteria > Pseudomonadati > Gemmatimonadota > Gemmatimonadia > Gemmatimonadales > Gemmatimonadaceae > Gemmatimonadaceae bacterium. The sequence goes on along the minus strand of DASUHB010000069.1, from coordinate 77,299 downwards.
GGCCGGGTGCCAGAGGCGCGCCGGCGCGACGCAGACTCGTACCGCGTGCGCCGCCCCCGCGTTAACGTTCGAATCGATCGAAGTTTGCCGTGTCCATCAACACCGAGCTTATGCACACGCCGACACTCAATCCACCGCACACGCGCGCTCACCTCGTGTGCGCCCTCGCTGCTGTCGCGCTCTGTGTCGCGGCAGTGCCGGCGGCTTCGCAACAATCGACCGAGTCGGTGGACCGGCCGGGCGTGGCCGACACGTCCATTTTCGCGGCCCTGCGTCTGCCCGCGCCTAACGAGTTCCGCCTGGCCGATGGCGAGCCCGGACCGCGCTACTGGCAGAATCGCGCCGACTACGACATCCGCGCGACCCTCGATACCACCACGCAAACGCTGACGGGCGAGCTCACGCTCCACTACACCAACAACTCGCCGGTCTCGCTCGACCACATCTGGATGCAGGTCGAGCAGGATGCGTTCACCGACAGCTCGCTCAACGCCTACGTGTTCCCACAGCAATCCCGGTTCGGAGCGCGCGGATTCGAGGGCGGCGACCGCATCGATCGCTTCGACGAAGTGATGAGCGATCGCGCGTCGAAGTCGCCACGCCGCGTCAAGCTCGCCACACGCAATTGGGACACGATGCTGTACGTCGAGCTCGCCGCACCGCTGGCGCCGGGCAAGTCGGCCACGTTCGATGTCGCTTGGCACTTTCGCGTTCCGGAGCACGGCGCCGATCGCATGGGACGCGAGGGCTCGCTCTACGAGATCGCGCAGTGGTACCCGCGCGTCGCCGTCTTCGACGATGTGCGCGGCTGGAATACCGACCCGTACGAAGGGCAGGGCGAGTTCTACCTCGAGTACGGCGACTTCACCTACGCCGTCACCGTGCCGGCCGGATACATCGTCGGCGGCACCGGCGTGCTGGACAACCCGCGCGATGTCCTAACGCAAACAGAAATGGCGCGGCTCGCACAAGCGTCCAAGTCGGCGACGCCGATCCACATCGTCACGCAAGAAGAGTTGCAGAACCACTCGGCGCGGCCGCGCACCACAGGGAACCTCACCTGGAAGTTCAGCGCCAAGAATGTGCGCGACGTGGCCTGGGCCGCGTCGCCCGACTACATGTGGGACGCGTCGAGCTGGAATGGCATCATGGCCTACTCGTATTACCGGCCGAGCGCGATCGATCCGTGGAGTGACGCGGCGGATCAGGCGCGCATGTCGATCATGGAGTACTCGGAACGGTGGTACCCGTATCCATGGCCGCAGATCACCGTCGTCGAAGGTCCGGTGAGCGGAATGGAATACCCCATGCTCGCCATGGAAGCAAAGAGCAACGACAAGTACGACCTGTACAACGTCATCACGCACGAGATCGGGCACGACTGGTTCCCGATGCTCGTGGGCAGCAACGAGCGCATCCACTTCTGGCAGGACGAAGGCTTCAACACCTTCATCAACACGTTCTCGGAGGCGCGTCGCTATCCGGAAAAGGGCGACCAGATGCAGCGCGCCGCCGACCAACGGAATGAAATCGAAGAGACGCAGCAACGGGACATCGACGTGCCGATCGAGATGCCTGCCGATCGCATGGACCCCGACAAGCTCGGCTTCACCGAGTACGACAAGACGTCCGTTGGCCTCCAGCTCCTGCGCCAGGAGATCATTGGGCCGGCCGCCTTCGATGCGGGGTTCAAGGAATACATCCGCCGTTGGGCATACAAGCACCCCACACCCGCGGACTTTTACCGCACGATGGACGATGTGTCGGGCCAGCGGCTCGACTGGTTCTGGCGCGAATGGTTCGTCGAAGACGACCACTTCGACCAGGACGTCGACACCGTGCTCACGCGGACGCGCGGCGATTCGACGATCGTCCTCGTAGGCTACGGCAACAAGTCGCGCGGCGTTTTGCCGCTGCTCGTGCGGTTCACGATGTCCGACGGATCCAAGGTGAACTACAAGTATCCCGCCGACGTGTGGAGCATGAATTCGGTGCTGTACGTGCGGCGATACGACTTCGTCGGAAAGACGGTGAGCAAGATCGAAATCGATCCCGATCATCTGGTCATCGATGACGACCGCTCGAACAACGTCTGGACGGCGAGCGCGCCGCCCGTGGCGACGCCTAAACCGTAGCCGTCAATGCGGCTGGGCAGGCGTCGGCGCACCGTCAGTCGTGGCGGTGTGCATGGCAGGCGTGAGCGTGAAGTGCAGCTCGACGGTGCGCGAGTCCGGCGGCAGTCGATCCTCGAACGACCAGTCCTCGATGAGCGCCCGCATGCACGACTCGACTTCAGCCGCCGCGACCCCGTCCCAGGTGCGCTTGGTCACCTCGACCGTGTCGGGAGCGCCGGCGTCATTCAGGCTCACGCGGACCGTCACCGTACCGGTGAGACGCCGGTCGTAGCGCAGGCCTAACTCGGTGTAGCAGTAGTTGATCTGCGTGTCGTGGTCGACGAGCTTTGCGGCCGGGACGACGAACGGACCGAGCGGCGTGTCGACGTGCTTGTCGACTGGCATGAGGAGAGGCGGCGGGGCGGCTGCCACGTTCGCGACGATGACCCCCGCGCTCTTTGTGCCCGTCTCGTCCCTTGGCGACGCACTGCGCAGGATATTGGCGTCGACGGACGGCGTGAGCACAGGGATGAGCGCAGGGGAGAGCACAGGGCGCTCAGGGGCAATCGCGGGGGGTGCCTCGGGCGCCACCGGTTCCGGTCTCACAGTGATCGCCGCCGCCGGAGCGGGAGCCAGAGTCGACAGCGGCTCCACTGTGGCCTTGGCGACGCGCTCCGTCGACTGCACCGTGGCTACGGACGCCACGGGTCGCGCCGGCGTCGAGACCTGACGGGCCAGCTCGGCACCGCGCGACAGCAGGTCCACCAGCTCGCGCGCCGGCGTTTCGGATACGCGAAGAATCGTCGACCCGTCGCGCAGGATTTCGAGTCCGCTGCTGTCGGCGCCCACCCACCGCTCGAAGGCAAGCCCAGTGTCAGACGCCGCTCTGGCGTCGGCCACACCGGTCGCCGGAGCTCGCAACGCCTTTGCGCTGTCGGTGAATTGCGCGAGGCGATTTGCGTCAACCACGTAGGGCCGCGCCAGCGCGTCGCGGTAGCCCTGCGACATGAAAAATTCGACCGCGCCGGACCTGGTCGCGCGCACCCAGATCACGTTCCCGGCGGCGACTACGGTGCCTACCTCGAGGTCGCTTTGCTGTGCGGCAACGGCTGGCGACGGCGAGAGAAAGAGCAGCAACGCTGTCCAGATGAGCTTGCTCGATCGCGGCCCGGCGGAGCCGGAAGACCTTCTAACGGAAAGCTGTTGCATGACACGCTCGACGGCTGCGCTTGCGACCCGAAGCAGGGCGCCGTCCCGCGCGCGATTCGCACGGGCAGCCCCTCGTCAGAGGGACGAAAACCGCGCGCCGCGTGTCACCCCGGCAACCACAAATAGCGTGCTGCTGATGCGATTGTTTACAACTTCTTAAGTCATTGCTACGAGAACTGTTAATCTATCATATGTAACGTTAAGTGTCATGTATGGCGCCGACGATCGGAGCTCCCAGAAGGCGCTCGTACACCGCGATCGTGCGCCCAACGCTTCGCTCGATCGAGAACTCGCTTGCTCGGGCGCGAGCCCCCACGGCAAGCGCCCTTGCGAGACTCGGATCCGTTAGCACACTGGCAATCGAGGCGCCCAACGCCGGCGCGTCGCCGACGGGTGACAGAAGTCCGGACACCCCGTGCTCAATGATTTCGGGTACTCCGCCCGCACTCGTGGCGCAGATGGGTTTTCCACAAAACAGCGCGTCGAACAGAACGCTCGGCAGCGCGTCCTCCTCGGAGCTCAGCGTCACGACGTTGGCGGCGGCGAGAAGCGCGTCGGCATCCGTACGGTACCCGGCCACGCGAAGGTGCTCGCCCAGGCCGCGTTGGGCGACCGCGCGCTCGACGCTGGGGCGCAGGGGCCCGTCTCCCACGAGAATGGCGCGCAGGTTCGGGACCTGTACCCGCGCCGTGTCGATGGCTCCGACAAAGGTCAGCGGGTCCTTGTGCTGAACCAGCTGTGACACCTGGACGACGAGTGGCGAACCGGGCGTCGCGCCGAGCGATTGCAGGGTCGACTCGGGTGCGGGCGCGATTGGCGTCGATTGGTCGGACCCGCCGCGCACGATGGTGATCGATGCAGGCGACATTCCGCTTGCGACCATGGCGTTCCTGGCGGCGCTCGAAATGGCGAGCAGGGCATCGACGCGCCCGTATTTCCACCGGGAGCCTGCATTCGAGCGCGGGCGGAAATCCGAGTGGCGGGTAATCACGAGCTTGGCGTTGGTGCCGACGCACGAGAGCGCGCCCAACGCCACACCGTGCGCGGTGTGCGAGTGCACGATGTCTACATGTTCGCGTCGAATCACTCGCCGCAGGGTCCACGCGGCCCGCGGGTCGAGCTCCATGACTGGCGCGACTGGGATGACGGGGATGCCGAGCGTCTGCGCCCGTTGGGCGAGCGACTCGCCGGGACGTGCCGCAATGAGCGCGCGGTGTCCGAGGCGCGAAAGGACATGCGCATGCCAGAGCAGCTGACGCTCGCCGCCCCGCCAGCCGCGCTCGGTATCGAGCTCAAGGATCGTGAGGCGGCGCGGCTCTGCGGTCTCCGCTGTCACGCGTTTGTCTCGAGCAGCTTCTTGTAGACCGCTATCGTGCCGTTCACTGTGTTGTCGATCGAGAAGTCGCGCGATCGTTCGAGTCCCGCCGCGACGAGGCGCGCCGCGAGCTCGGGCTCGGTGAGAAGGCGCACGATGGCGTGGCCAAGCGCCTGTGCATCGCCCACCGGTACGAGCAAGCCGGTGCGTTCGTTCTCGATCACTTCCGGCACGCCGCCGGCGGCGGTTGCGGCGACCGGACGCCCGAATGAAATGGCGTCGATCACGACACCGCCGATGCCTTCGGCGCTCGCATCGGAGCTGAGCACGACCACCTGGCCGGCGCACATGAGCGCATCGGCATCCGAGCGGAAGCCCGCGAGGCGCAGCGTGTGCTCGAGGTCCAACTCGCGGATGAGCGCTTCGACGTGCGGCCGGAGCGGACCGTCGCCCACGAGCAGGGCGTGCATGGTCGGGACGGAGCGCCGCGCGACGTCCACCGCGCGCACGAACGTGAGCGGGTCCTTCATCTGCGTGAGGGCGCCGACCATCACCACCAGCGGTCCGTTAGGCACGCCGAGCTCGGCCAGCGTGGTGCGGCTCGCGGGCTCGATCGAGCGCGTGAGATCCACGCCGCTGTACACCACATCGACGTGGCCGGCGTCGATGCCGGCCTCGAGCAGGGCCGGCACCGCGGCGCGGCAGACGGCGATGAAGTGGTCGGCACGTCCATACTTGAGTCGAGTGGCGGCACCGCGCCGGAGCGGAGACGTGACGCGCCGGGCAAAAACGACGCGGGTCCGCGTGCCCAACGCAGCCAAGGCCGACAGCGCCATGCTGTGGCCGCATTGCGGATGCAGAATGTCCACGCCCTCCGCGGCCACGGTGCGCCTGAGGCGCATCACGGTCATCGGTCCCCACTCGGCGATGAGCGGATCGATCGGCACGATCTCGAGACCCGCGGCGCGCGCGCGTTGGGCGAGGATGGCGTGCGGTCGAAGCGCGAGCAGCGGGCGACCTCCGTGCCGCCGCAATCCTTCGGCCATCCAGAGGATCTGGCGCTGTCCGCCACGCCACTGCGTGTTGAGATCGACGTACATGACGGTGAGCGGTCGGCGATTGGCGCCGAGCGTGGCTGCCGGAGAAGCGGTATCGGTCACGGACGGCGCGAGTGACCGGTCGCGATGCAGCGAGGCTTCGGTAGATGCACGTGGCATCATACCGAAGCCTCAACTGCAATTCCAGTCTCGTGCGCGGCGAGCGCGCCGCGGTAGCTGCGTCGATCAGTGCGACGGGTGCCGCATGTCCTTGCCACGATCTTGTTTGGGCGCGGGCGCGTGCTCGCGCGGTTGTACGTCGTGCGACTGCGTTTCGTTCGGTTGCTGCATTACACGCGGCTGCATCTGGCGCGGCTCCTGCGCCACACGCGGCTGCGCTTCATGCTGCACCGCGGGCTGCGCAACCACGCGTCCTGCCGTCATGGGCTCGGGCCGTGTCATCCGAGCGGGCGCCCGAGTGATGCGAGGCTGCGCGACCTCGCGCGGAGGAGTCGGTGCAACCGGTCGACTCAGTTCCGGCCGGGCGGGCGTGCCCGTTGGCCGGTTGGGTTCCGACCGCACTGGCGTCGCCACGGGTCGAGCGAGTTCCGGCCGCGCGGGTGTGCCGATCGCGGTCGCCGGCTCGGCACGGACGCGTGTATCCGCCTGACTCTGCTGCTTCGGCGTCAGGGCGATGATGCCCGGGCGCGAGACCGCGGGTTCGGGCTGAACCGGACGGTCCGCCACCGGCGCGGGCCGTGCCGGCTGCGCAACCACCGGCGTTGGCCGTGCGGGCTGCGCGATGACCGGCCTTGCGGCGCGGGCGGCCGGCACCGTTTTCACGGGCGCCGCGTGCAGCTCGTGGTTTCCGTTAGACGGACTCGTGGGCCGCGTGACGGCGACCGGGGCGCGCGCCGGCTCGGGTCGCACGACGGGCACTGGTGTGCGCGCGACGACCTTCGGATCCGCGGTGTGCGTGACGACGCGGCGGGTGAACGTGGTGGCGGGCGGCCGGACCGCGAGGCGTGCATCGCCGGGCGCGCGGCCTAACCGACTGGCCGGCGTGGGCGCGATGGGCGCCGTATGCGAGATGACCGTGCCGGCGAGCGCGTCCCGCGGGTGCACGATGGTGGCCACGCGCGCGATCGGCTGGGCGTTCTCGAACGCGCGGCGCGGGACCGCGGTGACGCCGCCATCCACGCGCTCGTTGACGTAGTGGATGTTGGTCACGTTGATATTGCGCACCTTGATGTTGGTGACGTGCACGTTGGTCACGTTCACGTCGTGCACGTAGCGATCGCTCACCCGGTACGAGGGCACGTACGCCTCACCCGGCGCGAGCGGGAACCACGCCACGCCGCCTTCGCCGCCGAAGCTGATCGCGGCCGCGAAGTGCGAGCCGCCGACGAACGCGACTAACGCAGGCGCATAGACCGGGCGGGCGACGATGGCACCCGGCACCCAGACCCACTGGCCGCTGTAGTACGCCCAACGACCATAGTGGAAAGGCGCGAAGCCCCACGGGGCGTCATCGACCCAGGTCCAGCCCCATGGCTGCACGAACGCCCAGCGGCCGTAGCGATAGGGCGCCCAGCCCGCGCGAACGCTGGCCGGGACCCACACTTCGCCATAGAGCGGCGTGGAGCGCCACGTGCCGTACGCGTCGAGATCTTCGGCACCGGTCATTTCGGTGGATACGTACTGACGCGAGACCGCATCGTCCTCGCTGCGATCGCGCGCCTGACTCCACGTGTCGAGATCATCGTACGCCGGCGCGGCCGCGAGATCGTACGTGGCGTTGTCGGTGCCGGTGATCGATGCACTCTGTTCGGCCTGCACGGTGAACGACTGCGTCGTCGTGGCGACGCTCGCCAGGCCGCCGCGCACCGTCACGATGCTCGTCTGGCCGTCGGCCGAGACATCGACCCGATAGTCGCCGGGCTGCGACAGCGAGACCGTCTCGTTAGGCGTGTCCAGCTCCAGCACGTCGTTGTCGTACAGCTGGCGGACGTGGATTTCGACTTCACCCTGGTCCACGCGGAGCTGGAAGTGGGTGTCGTCCAGGTCGGTGACGCCGAGCGCGGTTTGCGGCCCGAGCTGCATGGCGGTCGAGCCGACTTGCAGCTCGGCGCGCGAGCTCTGGTCCGTCCAGATGTTGTCGCCCGATGTCATGGGATAGTTGAGAGACGCCTGTGTCCAGTCATCCGCCGATGACGGGCGGAGCGACACGGAGCCTTCGATGTAACTCACGCGCGCAACGCGGGCCGGCGGATCCGCGTGCAACGGAATCGCGGCCGTGACGGCAAGAGCGAGCGCGCCGAACGTCGACGCAAGGTAGCGCATAACATTCTCCGGTTTCAGGTGCTGCATGGCACAAGACCACTGCCACGCATTCACTCGGGCAACGACCATTCCCGGATGCGCATACGCGCCTTCTGGGGCGTGCCAGCGCGCCATCTTGCGTCGCCACAACGAGATGGAATCGGGCCGCCGCGAGCGCCTGCCGCCTCGCCTAACGCAATTTGTCGTTCAGGGGGGTCGAGCGATGTCCCATGTGAGGGACGGTCGCTCGGGCCGCGCCGACGTCAGTGATCGACGACGCGAAAATCGACGTACCCGGGCTCCGGGCGCGTCGCCACGAGTTTGGCGCGCACGCGGTCGCCGACGTCGAGGTGCGGCGGCGGGTTGATGACCATGCCTTCGGCCGGCGGACGCAGGAGTCGGACGAACGTGCCCTTCGGTGTGGCGCCGGTCACGATCCCGTCGAAAGTCTCGCCAACGCGGTCGTGCAGCATCACCGCTGCGGCTTGCTTGCGCGCCAGGCGCTCGACCTTCCGTGCGGCGTCCTCGCGTTCGGTGCAGTGTTGGGCGACCTGCTCCAGCGCCGCGTCGTCGTACGGCGCCGGCGTGCCGGCCAACGCGGTCTTGACCAACCGCTGCATGACGAGATCGGCGTAGCGTCGGTTAGGCGCCGTGGAGTGCGTGTAGTTGTAGACCGCGAGTCCGAAGTGCTCGCCCCCGGCGCCGTCCGGCGACGTGACCGCGTACGATCCGGGGCCGAGCAATTTGACGATGGTGAGCGAGAGATCGGGGAAGTGGTCCGGGTCCGCCGCGCGGCGGCGCGCCAGAAATCCCGCCAGCGCGACGCTGTCCGCGGTGTCGGGCAGCGTATCGCCCAGGGAATGCGCCAGCTGGACGATGCGCGGCCATCGTTCCGGCGATCGCACGAGCCGGAGCAGGGCCGGCCGGTGGTGGGCGAGCAGGAAGCGCCCCATGGCCATGTTGGCGGCGATCATGAAGTCTTCGATCACGAGGCGCGCGGCGTTGATGCGCACCACCGCGAGGTCGGTGACCGTTCCGTTAGACAAGACCGGGGTGGCCTCGATCGTCTCGAGCTCGAGCGCGCCGTGCGATTCGCGCTGCCGGCGAAGGCGCTGGGCGAGCGTGTGCTGGAGCTGCAGCTGGTCGGCGAGCGCGCGGTTCGCTGCCACCTGCGCAGGCGCCGGGCCCCGTCCCTCGAGCCAGTCGCCGACGCTCGGATAGGCGAGCTGCGCATGGTTGCGCACGAGAGCGGCATAGGCGTCGCACCGGGCGAGGGTTCCGTCGCCCGCGACGTCGACCTCGACGATGATGGCGCGGCGGTCCGTGTCCGCGCGCAGGGATGTGAGGTCGTACGATAGCGCTTCGGGCAGCATCGTGAACGTGTGCACGCCCAGGTAGACGGACGTCGCGTTGGCGCCGGCGGCGCGGTCGAGCGGCGAGCCGGCGGCGACGAGCGCGTCCACATCGGCGATGGCGACGCGCAGGCGCACGACATCGCCGTCGAGCGGCTCGGCGATCTCGAGCTGATCGAGGTCGCGCGTGTCGTCGTTGTCGATGGACGACCACAGGAGGCTCCGCATGTCCCGCACGCCCGGGGTATCGTTAGGCGCCGGGTGCGCGACGATGTCCGCCAGTTGTCTGGACGCATCCGCTGGAAGGTCGGGCGTGAAGCCGGCCTCGGTCATGTCGCGCCGCGCGGCCGCCTGGAGGTCGAATGCCGCGCGGCGGGTTCTCGCTCCGGCGGTCATGCGGCGGGCCGCTCGGCGCCGGACACCGCGCTGTCGACCCCCGGCTCGGTAACGACGAGCACGGAGCACGGCGCCGCGCGCAGCACGCGGTCGGCCACGCTGCCTAACAGGGTCTGGCGCACGCCGCCCGCGCGGTGGCGGCCCATCACGATCACCCGGGCGGAGAGACGGGTCGCGGCCGCCACGATCTCATCGGCCGGGTCGCCGTAAGCGACCTCGCCGCGGGTGCGCGTGCGGTCGAAGCCGTGCTGGACGAGCTCCTGCATCCAGACGTGCGCATCTTCCAGCGCGCCGACGCCTAACGACGGAATCTCCGGCTCCGGCGATCCCGTCACGATGGCGGCGAGCGAGACCAGCGTGCCGAGCACACTCTCGCTCACCACGTGAAAGCCGGTGACCGCGGCGTCGAAGCGCGCGGCGAGGAACGCGGTCCACCGTTGCAAGCCGGGCGTGAGGCCCGCCTCATCCATCGCCACGAGCACGGTCGATGGTGTGACGGGCAGCGGTTCGCGCGCCAGCATCACCGGCGCCGGCGCCGCGCGCGCGACGCGCTCGGCCGTGCTGCCTAACCGCTTGAGCACGCCGCTTCGCTTGCCGTGCGCGCCGGTCACGACCAGATCGGCGCCGTACTCCGCGGCCACCGCACCGACGACTTCGTCGGCGCGTCCATCGCGGACTTCGAGCCAGATGCGTTGCACGCCGAGCGATGCGCTGAGCTCGCGGAGCTGGCGGTCGGCGCCCTGATGCGCCGTGCCGGCGAGCGTCTCACGCGGCGGAAAGCGGCCGCGCAGAAAATGCGGCGCCTCCGGTACGTCCACCGCGTGCACGAGCACGAGCTCCGCATCGGCAGCGAGTTCCCGTGCGGCCCAACGCACGGCCGCCACCGACTCGGCGCTGAAATCGACTCCCACCACGACGCGTCGCACGACCATCGACTGCCTCGAAGAAGAACGTCACGCAGCGCAGCGCGCTCGCCGATGCCGGCGAGGCGCCGCTCGGATGTGTCAGGTTTCCGGACTCTGCACCTTGTAGACCGCCGCCGCGGCCGCGCCGCCGAGCAATCCGCCGACGATGTAGAGCCACACGTGCGACATCGTACCGCCGCCCGTGATCATGCTCGCGATCGCCGGACCCGTGCCGACCGCTGGATTGAACGCGCCGCCCGAGACGCCGCCGCCCGCGTACACGCCGGCGGTAATCGTTAGGCCAATGGCAAGTCCGTAGTACGAATTGCCCGAGGTTTTCGGATTCGTCGCCGTCTGCAGCACGACGAGACAGAGCGCGAACGTGAACAGGAACTCGATCACCAGCACCTGCAGCGTGGTCGCCGACGGCGCGGGCGCCACGACAAACGACTTCCCCATGATGAAATACGAGATGAGTCCCGCGATAATGGCGCCGATGAGCTGGGCGATCCAGTACGGTACCACCTGCGAGCCGCTCAGTTTTCCGCGCATCCAGACCGCGAGCGTGACCGCCGGATTGTAATGGCCGCCCGAGATGTGGCCGCCCATGTACACCATGATCATCAGCGACACGCCGATGGCGAGCGGCGCTCCCGGCGTACCGTTCAGCACGGTCAGGCATACGGTGAATACGAGAAAGAAGGTACCGATGCACTCCGTGATATACTCGCGCATGGTGGGTCTCCTCGTTGGCGCCGTGGTTAAAGACGAAAGAGCGGGGGTGGGCCGGGACGCGTGCCTCGGCGATTTGGTGCAGCGCACCTAACATAGCGCGGGTACGCCGCTCGCGCCGCGTCGCGGGACGGTTCCGCCGCGCTCGCCACGATACTCTTGTGTCCGCCATCTTTCAATGCAGGCCTGCTGCGGCGCCGGCGAGGGTAGTGGCGGCCGGACTCGGACCGCTCGTGCCGGTCGGGGCTTGGCGAACGCCGGGTATCGGGCGGTGAACTACGGACCGCCGAGGGCGGTTGCGTGCGTCAGTTCCGCCGGCGGCGCACCGTTAGGACAGCGGATGGAGGGTCGTCGCGTGCGGCGCGTCGCCGGCATTGGTCCTGACTTGACAGGCCTTCTGGATCGCGCATATCAGCAACCACCGCGCAATCGCGTGCGGGCCTCTCCGCCGCGTCCGGCCGGCCACCACTCATCGTTGCGGAGGGTTCTGTATGCGATTCATTCCGCGAAATTTGCGCGCCGTGACCGTTCTGCTCGCCGCCGCCGGCGCGGCCGCGTGCAGCGACCTGCCCACGGCGCCATCGTTAGGCGAAAGCGTCCGCGCGGATCTCGGCGCCGGGGCGCCGCCGCAGCGCCTGATCGTCATGAAGCAGGGTGCCACCTCGATGGCCGGCCTGGTGGCGCAGGTGCAATCGTTAGGCGGGCACCTCGTGCGCGCGGTGCCCGAGATCAACGTCGTCACGGTGAGCGGGTTGAGCGATGCCGCCGCGGCCGTCATCGCGAATCGCAGCGACGTCGACGGCCTCCAGGCCGATCCCGAGGTCGCGATGATTCCGCCGCGGGAGCAGATCCTCGGAACGCCGACCCAGGCACAGTCGGATCAAACCGGCGCCTTCTTCTTCCAGGCGTTCCAGTGGAACATCCGGCAGATCAAAGCCGACCAGGCGTATCTCGCCTCGAACCAGGGCAACGGCACGCTCGTGTGCGTGCTCGACAGCGGCATCGATCCCAACCACCTCGATCTCCAGGGGAAAGTCGATCTCGGCATCAGCACGTCGTTCGTCCCCAGCGAGCCCGACATTATCGACCACAATTTCCACGGCACGTTCGTATCGGCGCTGATTTCGTCGAACGGACTCGGCATCGCGTCGGTCGCGCCCGATGCGAAGCTGTGCATGGTCAAGGTGCTCGACAAGAACGGGATGGGATCCTTCAGCAGTGTCATCGCCGGGATCGTCTACGCGGCCACTCACGGCGCGAACGTAATCAACATGAGCCTCGGTGCGCTGGAAACGATCAAGGGACCGGACGACGTGCACCTGGTGGATGCGGTCACGCGCGCCATCAATTTCGCGATCAAGAATGGAACGGTGCCGGTGGCGGCATCGGGCAACAATGCCGTCAATCTGTCGACGGCGGGTCCCCACGTGATGGAGATTCCCGCCGAGATTCCCGGGGTGATTTCGGCAGGCGCCACGGCGCCGGTGGCTCAGCAGGACTTCGATCGGATCGCCTCGTACTCGAACCTGGGATTCCCGGGCGTCGATGTGTTTGCGCCGGGCGGCGACGAGGTGCAGGGCAGTGTGCTTCAGGATCTCATCATTTCGGCGTGCGCAGCGACGGCGGTGCCGCAGTGCGCGGGCGAGATCTCGTACGTCTTCGCCGCCGGAACCAGTTTCGCCTCGCCGCACGTCGCGGGCGAAGCGGCGGTGGTGGTGTCGGATTTCGCGAAGGGTGAAAGCGTTGGGCATCTCACGGCCTGCATCGAATCCTCGGCGGATCACCCGACCGGCAAAGTGGTCGATCCGCTCTACGGGCATGGCCGGATCGACGTGCTGACGGCCGCGGCGTGCAAGAATTGACGGCGGCTGCCTAACGCAGCACGAACGCAACCACGGGACATGGGCTCTCCGTGGCGAGAGCCGCATGCCCCGTGGGTCCTACACACACCCCGCGGCCCCCTCCCGAAGCGGCTGGGGCCGCGGCGGTGCGCCGCTACGGTTTGGTCGTGCTCCAGAACGTGGCGCGCAACACGGATGGCTCGAGGAGATTCGTTTCCGCATCCAGTCGGCCTAACGCGCGAATCACGGCCAGCGTCGCCCAGGCCTCGGCGTCGAGCGACTCGTCGTTCTCCCACACCAGCTCGCGCGTCACGTAGCCGTGCAGCCGGGCGCGCGACGCCGGATCGATGTCCCGCTGGATGGCCCGCAGCGCCGGGAGATAGACGCGCTCGGCGCCTAACCATCGGGACACGGCGCGCCGTCCTTCGCCCGCGGCGCCCGCCACCAGCGCGATCCGCGCGCCGGTCAGCATCAGGCGCAACACGCGCCGCTGCGGCTCGGTCAGCTCGTGCAGCTCGACGTCGAACTGGGTCAGGGCCCGCGCCGGCGAGGCCGCGCCGGCCGCCTCGTGATCGAGCGTGAGCGCGGGACGCCGCTGGTCGTCGCGAGGATCGGGCCACATGGATGTCGTTGGGCTCTGGCGCCTGTGTCCCAGCGTTGGACTCACCACATCGGGGTCCACGGGATGGGCGCTCGAGATCTGAAACTGCTCTGCCAGCATGGTCATCGGGACGTCTCCGTTGCTCCTGCGTCGTCGCCACCGTTCTGCGCGGCCACACGAAGCAACGGCCGGGAGATGCGCGCAAGCTGCCAAATTGCCTAGCGCGAAGAACTAGGGAAAACCCTAGTTGCTCCGATCGCTGTTTGTCGTTAGGAGTACTCGTGCATCGTTTCGATTCCGGTCGAGCGCACGACGCGGCGCGTATCGGCCGTCTCCCTCGCAGGAGGAGTTATGTCCCCGCGCAAGCACGACCACGGCATTTCCCTCGACGTCGCGAAGCAGCTCGTGCAGAACCATCACCGCACGGCGCCGGCGGGCAGCGAGCGGTGCGGCTATTTCGCTCGCGAGGCGTTCGACGAGATACTGGCGCAGCCCGGATGCGCGGGCCTTCGCTTTTATCACGGTCGCGACGCGAGCGGGAAGGCGACGCTGGTCTTCATCGGCGTGACCGGAGAGCACGTAGACATGCTCGACGGACCGGTCATCGAGAATCACCTGCCGTGTCCGCCGAACTGCAGCGGCACGACGTTAGGCGGCTGAGGCGGGGCTGGTGGACAAGCTGGCCATCCTCGCCGAGCTGCTGCCGGTCGTCGCGGGCGTGATGGTTGGACGGAGCTTGTCGCGTCCATCACGCCTGGTGGTCGCCCTGTTCGTCTTGTGGTTCTGCGAGGATCTCGCGCAAGTGCTGCTGATCCACCTGCACCACAACAACAACTGGCTGTTGCATCTCACCATGCCGTTCGAGGCCGCGCTCCTGCTCTGGGCGTTTTCGCTCTGGCAGGACAGCGAGATGGCGCGTCGGGCCATCGTGCTCGTCATTCCGATCTACGCCGTGGTGTGGCTGGTGCTGCAATTATTCGTTGAACGACTCGACCGCCTGAGCCAGTATGCGGGACCGATGAGCTATCTGCTCGTACTGGCGGTCGCGGCATTCACGCTCGTGTCGAAATCAGCGCGAACGTCCGAGCCAGGTTGGCGGCAGCCGTGGTTCTGGATTTCGGCCGGCATGATCATCGACATGGGGAGCCAGGTGGCGCTCAACCCGATCGCCAACATCCTGATCGCGACGCACGAGCGAAGCGACCTGATCTTCCAGGCCTTCGGCGTGGTGAGTATTCTCTCCTATTCGCTGTCGACGTGGGGAATCTTGTGCGAACGGCGTCACCCGAGCTCTGGTGGGTCTTCGTCGGTGCCGCCCTGGCAGCTGGAATCCTGACCGCGGCCATCGTCGCGTCGATCATCATCCAGCAGCGGCGATACCTGACGGCGACGCGGTCTTTCAGCGGCAAGCTGCTCGCCGCGCAGGAAGAAGAACGCGCGCGGATCGCGCGCGAGCTGCACGATGACGTGATTCAGCGCGTCGCGCTGCTCGGCCAGTCGTTAGACGACCTGGCGGCGTTCTCGCACGATGGCGACCGGCAATTCGAGCGGCGCGTGCGCGGCCTGCGCGCCGAGCTCGTGGACTTCGCCGATGAGATTCGCGCGCTCGCGCACCGCATGCATCCGCCGGTGCTCGATCATCTCGGCCTCCCGGCGGCACTGTCCACGCTGGCCGGAGAGATGTGGACTGCCTCGCGTCTGCGCGTAGGGCTGGATCTCGACCGCAGTCCGGTGGACGTCCCGCCCGCGATCGCCGCAGGACTCTACCGGATTGCGCAGGAGTCGCTGCGCAACGTCGTGAAGCACGCCGGGGCGTCGAGCGCGATCGTGCGCCTGGCGCGGTCGGATGGCGGCGTGCAGCTCGTGATCGAAGACAACGGCGTCGGCTTCGACACCGGAGCGCCGCCGGGAGCCGCCGGAAACGGCGCCGGGGGGATCGGCCTCACGAGCATCACGGAGCGCGCGCGCCAGTTCGGCGGCCGCGTGGCGGTGCAGTCGCGGCCGGGAGCGGGGACGCGGGTGGTGGCGTGGATTCCGTTAGGCGACCAGCCGGCATGACCGCCCGACCGCGCCTGTTGCTCGCCGACGACCACAGCCTGCTCTGCGAGGGTCTGCGCGGGCTGCTCGAACCCGACAACGACGTGGTCGGCGTCGTCCACGATGGACGCGATGTGGTCGAAACCGTGGAGCGCCTCGATCCCGACCTCGTGATGCTGGACATCTCGCTGCCCGGGAAAGACGGCCTAACGTTGACCCGCGAGCTGCGGGCCGTGCGTCCCGACCAGCGCATCATCATTCTCACCATGCACGCCGAACGCCTCTACGCCGACGAAGCGCTGCGCGCGGGCGCCCGCGCGTTTCTCCTCAAGCTCGCGTCGGGCGCGGAGCTCAGGTTTGCGGTGAGCGAAGTGCTGGCCGGCCGGACGTACGTCACGCCGCTCCTCGCGAGTGCGGCCGGTGCGTCGACGTCGGCCGATGCCGCAACCTCGCTGGCGACGGACGGGCCGCCGCTCACGGCGCGTCAGCTCGAGGTGTTGCAGCTGGTCGGGCGGGGGCTCACGACGTTCGAGGTGGCACAAGAGTTGGGCGTGAGCGAGAAAGCGGTGGAGTTTCACAAGACGCGCATCAAGAAGACACTCGGCCTGAGCAGCAACGCCGCGCTGATGCGCTACGCCGTCGCGCACAACATCGTGTAGCGGAGCGGGTGCGAGCCCGCGCGTGCCCCCTTTCCTTTCTGCCGTCGTGCGCACAGTTTCCGGACGGTCGCGCGGACGAACCGCGCCCGGCTCGATCTGATCCTTTCGGAGGCGCCGTGCTCTGGCCCCTGGTCCTGTTCTACGCTCTCGGTGCGTGCGTGATCGTCTTCGCGTTCGCGTACGCCGTCGGCTTGCGCAAATTCACGTCCGGTCTCGTGCTTTTCATCATCGGCATACTGCTGATCGGGGGCGCGGTGATTAAAGGCAAGAACATCGCCAACTCGCGCCACGGCGTGACGGTGTACGAGGCGCCGGAGCTCGAGCATCCGGCTCGTTAGGCGTGAGCGGGCGAGCCGGCGCCGCACCGTGATCCTCTAGCCGCGGCGGCCTCGCGTCGCTGCTCCCCATGCCCGCTCCTGCCGTTCCCTCGCGAGGCGCGTCCAGCTACTGGCGCGCGACGCGCCAGTCGAGATACAGCCTCATCTTCGCGCTCCCGCTATTGCTCCTCTACGAGGGCATGGCGGCGTTCCTGCCGATGCGCGAAACGCGGGGCGTCCGGAACGGCGCGGACGTCATCCTCAAGTCGGTCTTCTCGCTCGTCGCCGGCCGGCACGGGCCGCTCGTGTTCGAGATCGTGCTCATCGCGGTGTGCGTGTGGCTCGTGCGCCGCGACCTCGAGTCGCACGGCGGATTCCACGCCATGCGCGGGCGCATTTTCCTCGGCATGAGCGTGGAATCGGTGCTGCTCGCGCTCGTGTTCGGCGTGATCGTCGGCACGATCACGGCGCGCCTGCTCGGCGTGTTCGGCGCGGCGAGTATCGCGCCCATGCAGACGCTCGACACGCCAACGCGCATCATGGTATCGCTCGGCGCCGGGTTGTACGAGGAGCTGCTGTTCCGGGTGATTTTGGTGTCGGCGCTCGCACTGCTGGCGCGACGCGCATTTCGATGGCGGCCGGGCGCAGCCAACGTGTTCGCCACGCTCGTGGGCGCGCTGTTGTTCTCCACCGCCCATTACGTGGGCGCCCTCGGCGACCAGTTCACGCTGCAGTCGTTCGTGTTCCGCGCGATCAGCGGCGTGTTCTTCAGCGCGATCTATCTCTGGCGCGGGTTCGGCATCGACGCCTGGACCCACGCCCTCTACGACGTGTTCCTGGTTCTCGCCAGTTAGGCGAAGAGCGCTACAGGTCGCTGACCCGGCAGCCGCTCGCCGCGGACCGGTACGCCGCCTCGAGCACCGCCGCCACATTGCGGATGTCCTCGAGATGCGGCTCGGCCGCTCCCGTGTCCATGGCGCTGGCGAAGGCGCCGAACAATCCGGCAAACCACCCGGGATACGACGACTTGTCCAACTCCGCCGAATAATCGTAGGACGTCACCTCGCCCTCGCGCTCGAGGCGCAGAATGCCGCCCACCCATTCGATCGCGCCGTGCTCGCCGACGAACCGCACGCGGTTCTCGCGGTGCCGCGCCGCCCAGGTGAGGAACATCACGCCTAACCGCTCCGGATACTCGAACAGGAGTTGCGCGCTGTCCTCGACGTCGTAATCGGAGTGGCGCAGCTGTCCCGTCCATGCGCGCACCGACTCGGGCATTCCCGCGGCATCGAGCATCTGGTAGATGAGATGCGTCCCGTGGTCGAGCAGCACGCCGCCGCGACTGTGCTCGGCGAGGCCGCGCCACGGCGTCTCGGTCGCGGCGCCCGTCCCGCGGTCGGCCATCATGCGATGCACCTGGAACTCCGCCAGATGCCAGCGTCCAATGGCGCCGTGGTGCAGCCATTCGCGCACTTTGAGCCACACGGGGTTGTACCGGTACTGGTGGCACGGCATCACGACGCGACCGGCTGCGCGCGCAGCCGACGAGATGCGGGCCGCTTCGGCGCGATTCAACGCCACCGGCTTCTCGCACATTACGTGATAGCCCTGCTCGAGCGCCCACAGCGTGATCTCGAGATGCGATGCCGTGGGCGTGCAGATGTCCACGAAATCGATGTGCCCCGCGTCGCGCATCGCATCGAGCCGGGTGAAGTGCGCAACGTTCGGCATCGGTGCGACGCCCGGACCGCCGTCCATGGTCGCGACGATCTTGAACCGCGTGCTGACTAACGGATCGCGCTCGAACCCCGGCAGATGCGCGTTGCGCGCGATACCGCCCAGGCCGATGACCGCGCCCCGATAGACGCGCGGCGCCGGGATGTGTCCCGGCGCCGATGGATGTGGAGTGAGCTCGCCAATCCGCGTCGCGGACGTCGGCGTCGGTCTCAACTGCGCACCGCCATGTCCGCTGCCTCCGTCAACACGTCCTTCATGGTGGCCAACGCATCCATCGCCAGGTCTTCCGGAATGACTAACGGCGGATTGATGCGCACCTCGGGGTTGTAGATCATCGCCAGCACGCCCCGCGACAGCAGCGTGTCGAAGATCCACCGCGTGATCTTCTTGTCGAGCAGCGTCCGCGTGCCGGGGACCACGAGGTCCATGCCGATCATGAGCCCGCGTCCGCGCACGTCGCTCACGATCGGAATCTCGCTTTCCCACTTCTGCATCTCGGTCATCATCTTCTCGCCGAGATCGCGGCTGTGGGCTACGAGGTTCTCCTCGAGGATCGTTTCGAGCGTGGCGCGCGCCGCCGCGGCCGCCATCGGGTTGCCGCCGTAACTCGACGAGCTGCCGCTCGGATTGGCCCACGGCTTCGCGAAGGCGACTTCATCGCGAATGAGCAAGCCGCTCATGGGAAACCCGCCGCCGAATCCCTTGCCCACGCTCATGATGTCCGGGACGATCCCTTCGTGCTCGACGCCCCACATTTTGCCCGTGCGGCCGAAGCCCGTGATCATCTCGTCGGCAATGAGCAGCGCATCCAACTCGTCAGCGAGCTCGCGCAACGCCTTCAGGAATCCAATGGGCGGTACGATGTTGCCGGCTGTCCCCTGGATCGGCTCGACGATGATGGCGGCAATGTTGCCCGCCGTTTCCAGCTCGATCTTCTTGCGCAGGAAATCGACGCACGCCCAATCGCACGCCGGGAAGTTTTTCTCGAACGGGCAGCGCGAGCACGAGGCGTAGGGCGACGAATACCGGCCCGGCATGAGCGGGCCGAGTCCGTGCTTGAAGGTGCTGCCCAACAGGGGAAGCACGCCCGCGGTCTTGCCGTGGAAGCCGCCCCAGAAGCCCACGAATTCATCTTTGCCCGTGTACGACTTGGCGAGTCGCAGGGCGGACTCCACCGCCTCGGCGCCGCTCGAATAGAACTGCGTGCGATTCACATCGCCTGGTGCGAGCTCGGCGAGCATGCGCACGAGCACGGAGCGATTCTCCGACGTGAAGCTGCCGACGTGGATCCGCGAGATCTGTTTCTGGAGAGCGGCCACGTACCGCGGATGCGCGTAGCCGAGACTCGCCACGCCGATGCCCGCCATGAGGTCGATGTAGCGGTTTCCGTCGACATCGAACAGCAACGCGCCTTCGCCATGGTCGATGCAAATTTTGCTGAACAACGCGAAGCT
The DNA here is from genome assembly GCA_036273715.1 of Gemmatimonadaceae bacterium. Taxonomy (NCBI): domain Bacteria; kingdom Pseudomonadati; phylum Gemmatimonadota; class Gemmatimonadia; order Gemmatimonadales; family Gemmatimonadaceae; species Gemmatimonadaceae bacterium. The sequence goes on along the minus strand of DASUHB010000069.1, from coordinate 57,271 downwards.
CTGCGCACCTGGCGCAAGAAACTCCTGCTCCGCGTCAAAAATTTCTCTGGATTTCTCACCGGCAAGCCACGCGGGTGATGCTATTTCCGTCACAGATACCTTCCGAGGAGGTGAAAGGGAGCAGCGGGCGGGTGAATCGGAAGCACGCAAAGCGGGTGAGGGGCGACGCGGCAAACACGGAAGTGCGCTTGCGGCACCCGGGCCCGTCTCCTCACCTGGAGCAGGTGGAAAGGTGACGGGCTGCTAGTCGCTGCGCCAGCGAGCGAGGACGATATTAAGTCTTTTTTGCGCGGCTGCCTACCCCTTGCCCGACGACACTTTACCCGCACCGGCCGTCGTGCCGCGGCGCCTCAATCCAGCCCCATAACGAGACGCACAGCGTCGATCGTCGCGTCGACCTCATGAAGCTGGTTAGACCGGGCCGGGTTCCTGACGACTGCCTCCGGATCCTTGAGCAGGTGACCCGTCAGCACACAGACGACGTCTTCGCCCGGCGCGATGGTACCGTCCGCGACCATTCGGCGCACTCCTGCGACCGAGGCCGCGCTCGCTGGCTCGCATCCGATCCCGGCCGCGTCGATCGCGGCCTTGGCCTCGAGAATCTCGTCGTCGCTCACGCTGATCACGACACCGTTCGTTTCTCGAATCGATCGGACAGCGCGATCGTACGACGCCGGATCCCCGATGTTGATCGCCGTCGCCACTGTGTTAGGCGTGACGCGCTGGAGCGATGCGAAGCCGCCAGCGAACGCGCGAGCGAACGGCGCCGCGCCATCGGCTTGGACGGCGAGCAGGCGCGGCAGCTGCTCGATCAATCCCGCGTCCCGCGCCGCGACCAGGGCCATACCAAATGCGGCCGTGTTGCCCAGGTTCCCCGCCGGCAGCGCGATCCAATCGGGCGACTGCCAACCGCATTGCTCGAGCATCTCGATCACGATGGTCTTCTGTCCCTCGAGACGATACGGATTGATCGAATTGAGCAGGTAGACGCCGAGCTCGTGCGCCGCGGTGCGGGCAAGCGACAGGCACGCGTCGAAGTCGCCGCGCACGAGGAGCGTTTGCGCCCCATAGGCGAGCGCCTGCGCCAGTTTGCCCGTGGCCACTTTGCCGGCTGGGATGAACACGAACGCAGGAATTCCCGCGCGCGCCGCGTACGCGGCAAGCGACGCAGCGGTATTCCCGGTTGATGCGCAGGCAACGGCGCGCGCGCGCACATGTCGCGCGTGCGACATGCCGACGGTCATGCCGCGATCTTTGAAGGAGCCGGTGGGATTGAGGCCTTCGTGTTTGACCCGAAGCGCCGGACATCCTGCCCAACGCGACGCGCTCCCCGCGTGTACCAGCGGCGTGTTCCCCTCGGGGAACGTGACGACGTCCTCGGCGCACGCGGCCAGTAATTCGCGGTACCGCCAGACACCGGATGCGTCGCGTCCCGCAACCGCCCCGCGGCGCTCGGAGAACACCCGGCGTAGCGCGTCGAAGCGAACATCGGGCGGCGGAGCGATGACTTCGAGCAGGCCGCCGCATGCGGGACAGTCGACGTGATGCGAGTCCGCGGAAACTTCGGCGGCGCATCGCGAGCACCGCATTATCAGAGGTTTGTCAGCGTCTTGCATTGAATCGGCGGGCTTCCGTTCCGTTGCACTGGAAACTAGCTCGAAACGTGTCGGCGGGCCTGGTGGTCCTTGTCGTTGGAGCATGACGACGTTGCCCGAAGGACACGCGTCGCGCTACACTGTATCGAGCCCCCTGCACGCCCCACCTCCTCACGTGGAATCTGGCACATGACGCACCCATTTCGTCGAGCCGCCATCGTCGGCGTCGCATTGCTGCCCCTGGCCGCGAGCGCGTTCATCGTGGAATCTGCGCGCGAGCGCAGCGGTCCACATCTGTTCGATGAAGTGTTGTCGCTCGTGTCCGACCGCTTCGTGGACACCGTGAGCAGCGCCGCGCTCTACGAGAAGGCGGCGCGCGGTCTCGTGCGTGAGCTGCAGGATCCGTATGCCGCGCTCTATTCGCCGAAAGAGCTGCAGGATTTCACGCGCATGACGGGCGGCCGGTATGGCGGTCTCGGGATGTTGGTTGAAGATCAGGAAGGCACGATCGTCGTGACCAAGGTCTACCCGCATACGCCGGCGGAAGGCGCGGGGGTGCACGAGGGCGATCGCATCGTCGGGGTCGACCAGCAGTCGACGCGCGGCATGAAGCTCGTGCAGGTCACGGACCTGCTCAAAGGGACGCCGGGGACGACGGTGAAGGTGTCGTTCGCGCGTCCGGGCACGCAGGCGGCGCTGGATCTCACGTTGACGCGCGCGGTGATTCGCATTCCCGCGGTGCCGTTCGCGATCATGTTCGACGGCAAGGTCGGCTACATTCCGCTGCAGCAGTTCAACGAGACGTCGGCCAATGAGTTCGCGGACGCGGTGCGTCGCCTCTCGCGAGAAGGGGCGCGGGGCATCGTGATCGATCTGCGCGGCAACGGCGGCGGGATCGTCGACCAGGCGATTGCGATCAGCAACCTGTTCTTGCGCAACGGCCAGCAGATTGCGAGCGTGCGGGCGCGCGGCGGCGACACGCAGGTTTATACGGCGAAGGGCGATCCCGTGGCGCCGACGATTCCGTTGGTGGTGCTCACGGATGGCTACACGGCGTCCGCCAGCGAGATCGTGGCCGGCGCGCTGCAGGACCACGACCGCGCGCTTCTGTTAGGCACGACGTCGTTCGGGAAGGGGCTCGTGCAGTCGTTGTTCCCGCTCGACGGCGGGTGGGCGCTCAAGCTGACCACGGCCAAGTGGTACACGCCGAGCGGCCGGTCGATTCAGAAGGAGCGCAAGTTCATCGATGGCCGGTTGATCGACGAACCCGACTCGGTGGAGAGCGATTCGGCCCGCCGCGCGCGGCCGATGTACAAGAGCGATGCGGGACGCGTGGTGTACGGCGGCGGCGGCATCACGCCGGATGTGGTGGTGCGACCGGATACGCTCGACAGCACGGAGCAGGAGTTCGTGAAGGCAGTGACGCCGAAGTCGCAGGAGTTCTATGTCACGCTCTATAACTACGCGTTCGATCTCAAGGACAAGGTGCGCCCCGACTTCTCCGTTAGCCCGGCGTGGCGGGACGAGTTCTACAAGCGCCTTACGGCCGCCGGCGTCTCGCTGGATCGCGGGCTGTACGACCGTGCCTCGAGCGAAGTGGATCGCCTGCTGGGCGATCGCGTGGCGCGGCTGGCGTTCGGCGATTCCACGGCCAAGCGGCGCGAGCTGGGCGACGACGTGCAGTTGGAGCGCGCCATCGACATCATCCGCAAGGGACAGACGCAAGCCGACCTTCTCGCCACCGCGTCGGCCTCGCACTGAGGTGATCAGGTGGCGGCGGTGGCGTGCCGCCGCCACGATGCTCGTCGCGCTGGCGGGACCGGCATCCGCGCAGGCGGTGCATCGCAAGGTGGCGACGCTTCCGCTGCAGCATGGCGTCATCGGGGTCGAGGCGGTGAGCACCGGGCGCGTGGTGGTCGCCGCGTCGACCGACGCCGGCAACGCGACGGTGAGCCTCGCTTCAGACGCGGCCAAGGAATTGACGGATTCCATCGCGCGCATCGCGGCGCGTCGCGTCGGTGCGCGCAGCACGCGCGTCTATCGGACGGTGGCGACCGATCCGTCGACCGGAGCCGGCATTCAGTTCGCGCGCCACATCACGAAGGGCGCGAGCAGCTATCGCTTCTTCTTTTCGACGGGCAACGTGACGGGCTTTCCGTTCGGCGTGAGCAGCCGCGAGCTCGGGCTGGTGGTGAGCGCGCTGCGGCGGGCGGTGAAGACGGCACACGCGCTCGCGGCCGCCGACTCCGCCTAACGAGCGATCACGGCGTCCAGCCGATCGCGAGGTCGGCCCGCATGGCGGGCATGTCGCGGCGGACGCTGTCGTCGGCGACCGCGAGCTCGGCGATGTCGGCGATGTCGGCGCGAACGTCGGCCAGCACCGCCGACTCCGGCGCGCGTCCATCCGGCAGCTCGTGCATGCGATTCGCGAGGACGATGACGAACAGGTCGTTCTCGGGGTCGATCCAGATGGACGTGCCGGTGAACCCGGTGTGGCCGTACGCGAGGTCGCTCATGTAGCGGCCGCAGCTCGCGCCGCCGGCGCAGGTTTCCCATCCCAACGCGCGCCAGCCCGCGGCGCGGCGCGTGAACAGCGCGACGGTCGAGTCGCGGACGATGCGGATCCCGCGGTAGGTGCCGCCGTCGAGCATCATCTGGGCGAACACGGCAAGGTCGGCGGCGGTCGAGAAGAGTCCGGCGTTGCCCGCCACACCGCCTAACGCGTCAGCCGTCTCGTCGTGCACTTCGCCGCGAAGTGGATGCCCGCGGCTGGACGCGATCTCCGTCGGCGCGACGCGCGTGCGCAGGCGGCGCGGCGGGCGGAACATCGTCGACCGCATGCCTAACGGGCGAAAGACGTGGGCCTGCACGAATGCATCGAGCCGCTGCCCGCTCACCGCCTCGACCACGAAGCCCAGGATGTCGGCGCCGACGTCCGAATACACCTCGCGCTGGTCGGGCGGATACTCGAGCGGCGTCGCCAGAATCATCTGCCGCGCAACCGCCGCCGGTCGTCCGCGCCGGTACACGTTGCGACCCGGCGGCAGGCCCGCGCGATGCTCGAGCAGCATGCGGATCGTCACCTGCCGTTTGGCGCCGCGGCGATAGGCACGCAGGTACTTCGACACCGGATCGTCGAGGCGGATGCGATGCTCGTCGTACAGGACCATGATCGCCGCCGTCGTCGCGATCACCTTGGTGAGCGACGCGAGATCGTACATCGTGTGCAACGGGTCCGCCGTGGGGCTGGCCGGATTCCAATCGACAGAGCCGTAGCCCTGTTCCCACACGAGGCCGCCGTGCCGCCCAACGATGACCGTGAGCCCGGGATAGCCGTGCGCGTCTAACCCTCGATCGGCGACGCGCGAGATCGCCGCCAAGCGATCGGCCGACATCCCGACCGAATCCGGTGGAACGTTCTTCAGCACGCAGCGCTCGGGGTTGGCGGGACAGCCGGCGTGGAGCGAGAGGACGAGCGCGACGAGCGGGGCGGGGATCGGGAGCATCGTCCAGCGACGACCGCTGACTGCGTTGGGCAACGGCGCGCGCCGGGACTTGCGCGCGTGCGCCTAAAACAGCAGTGTTGAGCACGCCCCTGCGCCAAGGGGCGGCGCAAATCCTCATTGCGTGCCGGGCCCCCGGCGCTGGCGATGCCAATCTTACAGAGTGATGGAGCGAAACGATGCGACTCACCTTCTGTCTCGCGCTTGCCGCGATCGTCGGCGCCGGCGCACTTCCCGCGCAAGCCGGGCTGGTCCAGGAGAACGGTACCGGACGCCCCGTGTCCTACCGCCGGGCATGCCAGAGTCCCAAGATCGAGATGATCGATGCCCAGCTCGCGAGTGGCCAGGAGAGCGCCGCGCTGCCGGCGACGTATCTGCGCCATCTCAACGACGCGGTCTTTTTCTATTTCAGCCCGGTCGAGTGGCGCACGCCGCGGTTCGCCGTCGCCCAATTCACGCTGCATCGCGACGGCCGCATCACGGCGAGCCGGTTGGTCACGCCATCGGGCATGGCGGATTTCGACAGCGCGCTGACCAACGCGATCGCATCGGCGGCGTCGACGCGATCGATCGCCCCGATTCCAGCCGCGGTCACAGCAGACACGCTGGTGGTGTCGCTGTATGCCGGTCGTCACGCCAACGGCGACAGCAAGCCGTACCTCGAGAAGCGCACCACGTGTCCGGCGTGGCCGCTCGGCAACAATCCGCAGCCGCGTTATCCGCCCGACATGCAGTCGCAAGACGTGCGCGGGTTCGTGCGCGTGCAGTTCATGGTGAACGAAGATGGGACGTTGGACGAGAATTCGGTGCAGGTACTGCAGACGTCCGGCGATCCGTTCACGGAAGCCGTGCGCGCCGTGCTGCCGAATCTCAAGTATGAGCCGGCCAGCGTGCAGGGCACCAAGATTCGCCAACTCACCGAGCAGACGTTCACGTTCGGTTTCGTGAACAACCATCCTGCCCCGTAGTCGCCCGGACAACTGACTGCGGCGCTTCTGTCGAGCGCCGGCGCGCGTGTACCTTACGCGCGCCGTTGCTCGACGCCGCATCGCGTCGTTCCCTTCGCGCAGAGCCGCATGCACGACACACCGGACGCCATCCGCACGCTCGCGCTGCGCAAAGTGTATCCTGCTCCGGGCACGCGGCGCGGCCGCGAGGTGCGACCCGACATCGTCGCCCTCATCGGACTCGATCTCGCCGTGCGCGATGGCGAGTTTTTCGGCTTGCTGGGTCCGAACGGCGCCGGCAAGACGACGACGATCGGGATCCTCACCACACGCGTGAAGCCCACGAGCGGCACGGCGACGGTTGCCGGCGCCGATGTCGTCGCGAACGAGGTGGTCGTCCGCCAGCGCATCGGCGTGGTGCCGCAGCGGCCGAATCCGGATCGCAGCCTGAACGTGCGCGAGAATCTCGTCTTCCATGCCGCCTACTTCGGCATCGCGCGATCGGTGGCGGCGCGCCGGGCCGTCGAGTTGCTCACGCAGTTAGGCATCGCCGACAAGGCCGAGGCGAAGGTGGATCAACTGTCGGGCGGCCAGCAGCAGCGGCTCATGATCGCGCGCGCCCTCATCCACGAACCACGCGTGCTCTTCCTCGACGAGCCCACCGTGGGCCTCGACCCCCAGGCGCGACACGACCTGTGGGACATCCTGCGCGGCCTGCACGCCGAAGGCCGCACGATCATCATGACCACGCACTACATGGAAGAAGCCGACCTGCTGTGTGAACGCGTGGCCATCATGCACCAGGGGCGCCTGTTGGCGCTCGACACGCCGCGGCTGCTCAAATCTCGAGCGCCGGGCGGCACGCTGATCGAGCTCGTCCTCGATGGCGATGCCACCGCCGCCGCGGCGCGCGTGCGTATGCTGCCCGGCGTGGCGAGCGCCGAGACGCTCGGCGCCGTGCTGCGGATTTATTCGGATCGCGGAGGCGAGATCATTCCGATCCTCATTCAAACCGCTGGCGCCGAAGGACGCGAAGTGCGCGACATCCACCTGTCGCCGCCAAGTCTGGAAACGCTGTTCATCTCTCTCACCGGACGAAAACTCGACTGATGCCGACCCCGTTGGTTCCACCGCCGCCGAGCACCCTGCGGATTTTCGGCGCGCTCTTGCGCCGGGACATCCACGTCACGAAGCGCGAGCTGCCGTACTTCCTGGTGCGCACGACCCTCCAGCCGCTGCTGTTCATCGTCGTGTTCGGGTATCTGCTGCCGCGGATGGGTTTCGTTGGGCATGGCTACGGCGCGGCGCTGCTGCCGGGCATCATCGCCGTCAGCCTAACGCTGTCGAGCGTTCAGTCGGTCGCGCTGCCGATGGTTCAGGACTTCGGATACACGCACGAAATCGAAGACCGGCTGTTGGCGCCGGTGCCGATGCGCATGATTGCCTTCGAGAAGATCGTGATGGGCGTGTTCCAGGGGCTCATTGCGGCGGCCGTGGTGCTGCCCATGTCGCGTCTCATCATGGGCCCGATCGCCGCGCTCGGCGGCGCGCACATCGCGTCCGTGCTGCTGATCACGATCCTCGGTGCGGCCGCGTTTTCGAATTTGGGATTGCTCATGGGGACGGGCATCAATCCCCAGCAAATCGGCCTGATGTTCAGTGTCGTCCTTGCACCGATGATTTTCTTCGGCTGCGCGTATTATCCGTGGCAGGGGTTGCAGGCGGTGCCCGTGATGAAATACGCGGTGCTGGTGAATCCGCTCGTCTACGTCGCCGAAGGGATGCGCGGCGCGCTGACGCCGGCGCTGCCCCACATGAGTTTGTTGGCCGTCTGCGGCGCGCTGATCGCGCTCATCGCGCTCTTCTGGACGTTAGGCATCCGGAGCTTCGAGCGCCGGGCGCTGACTTAGCGCTCCACCGGGAAGCCGCCCGCGGCCCACTCCGAGAACCCGCCGGCCAGATTGGCCACGTGCGGCCGCCCCGCCGCCAGCAGCAGGCTCGCGGCGATCGACGAGCGGGCGCCGCCCTGGCAGTGCACCACAAGCGTGCCGGTGCGGGGCAGCTCGTCGGCGCGCTGCGCGAGCGATCCGAGCGGGATCCACTGCGCACCGTGCAGATGGCCCGCCTGCCATTCGTGGTCGTTGCGGACATCGATCACCGTGACGCCACCCTCCGCCAGGCGTGAACGCAGCTCCGACGCAGTGAGCGTCGGCACCGTTTGGAGCGCGCCGCTCGATGCATGCCACTCGTCGATCGATTCGGCGCCGAAATACCCGCCGATGTGATCGAATCCGATGAGGGCCAGCACGCGCGCGGCCCGCGCGGCGAGCAGCGGTGCGTCCTCGTCGTCGACGATGACGTGACATGGCCGGTCCAACGGCAGCAGCGATCCCGCCCAGGTGGCGAACGAGCGGTTGAGCGGAATGTTGATCGTGCCCGGCACATGGCCGGCTGCGAAGTCGGCGGCGTGTCGGGTGTCGATGACCGTCGCGCCTCCATCGAGGGCGGGCTTGAGTCGCGCGGCGCCGAGGCGTTCGGGGTGGGGCAGCCCGCCTAACACGAGCGGGCCCTCCCGGTTGACGCGCTTCATCGTCGCGAAGTAGGCCGGCGGCTCCGGTTGTCCGTCGAGCACCGTGGCCACGAAGCGCAGCTCGTCCTCCTCGGCCAGTCCCCAGTTGAACAACCGCTCGTAGCCCAACGTGGATTGCGGCATCGCGCCTAACGCTTTGCCGCAGGCCGAGCCGGCGCCGTGTCCGGGCCAGAGTTGCAGATAGTCGGGCAGGGTCTTGAACCGCTGCAGCGCGCGGAACAACTCATGCGCGCCCGATTCCATCGTACCCGCCACCTTGGCGGCGCGCTCGAGCAGGTCGGGACGTCCAACGTCGCCGACGAACACGAAGTCGCCGGTGATCGCCGCCATCGGGCGATCGGCGCTGGCCGTGTCGGTGATGAGAAACGTGAGATGCTCGGGCGTGTGTCCCGGCGTGTGCATCGCGTCGACTCGGACGGCGCCGACCTCGAAGCGATCGCCGTCCCCGAGCAGCCGCGCGCCGGATTGGCGTGCGAACGCATACTGCCACGAGGGATCGCCGGCCGACGAGAGCAACAGCGTGGCTCCGGTGCGTTCGGCGAGCTCGCGGCTCCCGGACACGAAATCGGCATGAATGTGCGTTTCGGTGACGTGCGTGATGCGCATGCCTTCGGAAGCCGCCGCGGCCACGTACTGTTCGACGTCGCGATTCGGATCCACCACCACCGCCTCGCCGGTGGACTCGGAGCCCAGCAGGTAGCTGGCCTGGGCGATGTGATCCTCGTAGAACCGGCGCAAAAACACGGTGCCTCCGTTAGGCGGACGCCGCGTGGCGTCGCACGTAGTCCACGGCCATGGACGCCAGATCCTGGCTCCGCAGTCCCGCGTCGACCGCCAGCTCGAGCGCCTGCTCCAGCGGCCGCCCCTCGTCCAACGCGAAATACGGCAACAGCAATGCGCCGACGCGATTCGATGATGCGCAGTGCACCACGATCGGCCGGCGCGCGGGGTCGCGCAACAGCTCGCGGAGCGCATCGAACTGTGCATCGCCCAACGTGAACTGCGTGACCGGCAGCGTCACGTACGTCATCCCGGCCGCGCGCACGGCGGCAGGCTCGTCGTGTCCGTGCGGCTCGGTCTCCGGACGCAAATCGACGATCGTGCGCACGCCGGCATCGGCGAGCGCCTGCCAATCGTTCGCGCGCGGTTGGCCGGCGGCGCCGATTCCGGGAAGCGGACAGGTGCCGTACGGGACATTCGCGAGAACGGAGTCCAGCGTCGTACTGCTCACCACTCATCTCCTGGTCGGCCGCACCGCAAGATGACACCAAATCGGGTGCGCGTGGAGGGGCGCGTTGTTTGGGCGTGTGCGCCGGCCCATCATTATCGACTCATGCGTCTCACGACCTTCCTCGCGTGCGCGGCCGCGCTGCTGTGCAGCCATCGGCCGTTGCCGGCGCAGGCGCTCACCATTCCGTCTCTCGCGTGGCGCACGATCGAGACCAGGTACTTCGTGATTCACTATCCGGCGTCCGCGGCATCGTGGACGCTCGACATGGCGTCGCGCATCGACGCTGTACACGATGCGGTGAGCGCGGCGGTCGGCAACGCGCCGGCGCATCGCGTGACGCTGGTGGTCGAGGATCCGAACAATCTCTCGAATGGTTTTGCGGTGCCGCTGCTCGAGGATCCGGTCATCTTCTTCTGGCCGACCCCTCCGGACCCGACGAGCGGCATCGGCGACAGCCGCGGTTGGGCCGAGCTGCTCTCGGTGCACGAGTACACGCACATCGCGCATCTTGCGCGGCCGACGAGAAACCCCGTCGAGCGGTGGTTGACCCGTCTCTCGCCGCTGCGGCTGGGGCCCATCGCGATCAAAGCGCCGCGCTGGGTGGACGAGGGCTACGCCACCTACATCGAGGGGAAGCTCACCGGATCGGGGCGACCACACAGCGCCTGGCGTGCCGCGGTGCTGCGCGAATGGGCGCTCGAAGGGAAGTTGCCTAACTATGCGCAGCTCGACGTGGACCCGCGCTTCGAGGGCGGCGAGATGGCGTACCTGGCGGGCAGCGCGTTTCTCGACTGGCTCGTGGCGCGGCGCGGCGACTCGAGCCTGGTGCATCTCTGGCGCCGCATGAGCGCGCGCCGCGATCGCAGCTTCGACGACGCGTTCGCCGGCGTGTTCGGCGGCTATCCCGCCGATCTCTATGGGCGATTCAGCGTCGAGCTCACTGGTGCCGCGTTGGAGGTGGAGCGCGACGTGGCGCGCCGGGTGGCGATGCGACCGGACTCCGGGCGGGGCACCAGCGTGCAGGCGCTGGCGTGGAGCACGGGCGCTCCCGCGGTCTCGCAGGACGGATCGCTCATGGCGATCGTGCTCGCCCAACGCAATGCGCCGAGCCGCGTGGTGGTATGGAAGACGGCGACGGATACGCCGGACGCGGCGGCGGCGCGGGCGCGTGCGGCGCTGCTGTCGCGCGATCCCGAGGACGTTCCGGCGATCGCCTGGCGGCCGAAGCCCAAGGCGCCGCTCGCGGTGCTGTATCCGAGCGCCGGCGCGGCGTACGGCGAACCGCGATTCATGCCTAACGGGCGCGAGATCCTGCTCGTCCGGCGGACCGGACGCGGCGACGGCGCGCAGCGCGACGACCTGTTCGCGTGGAACATCGCCACCGGCGCGGTCCGGCGGATCACGCACGACGCGGGCATCCGCACGGCCGATCCGTCGCCGGACGGCCGGCACGCGATTGCCGACCGGTGCGTCGGCGGGGTGTGCGACGTGGTGGTCGTCGACCTGGCGACCGGCGCCATGCGGACCATCGTCGCCGGGTCTCCGCACGTCGTGTACTACCGGCCGCGCTACTCGAGCGACGGGGGCCGGGCGATCGTGAGCGTGCAGCGCGACGGCGCGTGGCGGCTGGCGTCGATCGATCTGCGCGCGCCGGCGCTGGTGCCTAACCCAGTTGGGCCTGACGATGGTGTCAACCGGTACGAGGCGGCGTTTCTGCCGGGCGACACGTCGGTCGTCTGCATCACCGATTCCGGCGGCATTCCGAACGTCGCCGTGGTCGAGCTGGCGACGGGCACGTCGCGCGCGCTGACGGCGCTGGCCAGCGCGGCGTCCGATCCGGAGCCCGGTCACGCGGGCCACACCGTCTATTTCCTGCGCCTCCACGCCGATGGGCTCGACCTCGCTGCAGTTGCCGACACGGCGCTGCTGCCGGCGACGCTCGCGACATCCCCGGCGCTCCAGCCGGCGACGATACCGCCGCGAGCGCCGGCCGACTCGTTTCCCCGCGCGGCGCTCGAGCCGTCGCGCAGCTACGGCCTCGGGCCGCGCAACGTCATCGTCCTGCCGACGCTCGGCGTCGGGGCCGAGGGCAAGTCGCTGGGCGCCGTGGTGGCGGGCACGGATCCGGTCGGGCGCCTAACGTGGATCGCGACCGGCGTGTACGGAGATCGCGGCACCTGGCGCGGCGGATCGCTCGCCGCCGCCTGGCGCGGATGGCCCGTCACCATTGCCGCCGAAGGCTTCTACGCGGACGAACATCCGTCGCGCCAGCACGGCGGCCTCGCGGCGCCGGTATTTCTCGACGCTCGCTATGCCGGCGGCGACGCCGTCGCGTCGCTCGAACGACAGTACACGGGCGCCGCGCACGCTATCCGGACCGGCATCTCACTCGGGCAACTGGACGGCGACGCATACGCGCGCCAAACGCGCATGGTCGCATTCGCCGACTATCGCGGTGCGTTCCGGCAAACGCCTAACGAATGGCGGTTCGGCGAGCGCGTCGGAATCGCCGGAGCCGCCGGCCGGACGGCAGACACATCGTGGACGCGCGGCACGGTCTCGGGTGCATTCGAGGTGTCGCGCGCCGGTTGGAGGCTCGGCGCGCAGGCCATGGTCGGACAGTCGGCGCGCGGCGCACCGGCGTACGAGCAGTTCGTTCTCGGCGGGACGAGCCCGTCGCTCTTCGACGATGCGCTGGCGTCGCAGCGCGCCGCGATGCCGGCCGCGCCGCTCGGCCTCGCTGGCGGCGAGCGCGTCGCGACCTATCGCGTCGACCTTCCACTCTGGTTGTTCAGCCCATATCTCTGGGGCGGCAGCGCCGGCAACGAGCTGCACGACTGGCACCGATATGTAGGACTCGAAGCGTCGCTGGATGAAACCGGCATCTGGGCCATCCACGTGCCGAACGTGCACGTGCTGGGCGGCATCGCGTATTCGCTCGACCGCCCGACACGTCACCGAACGAGCGTTTACCTGGAGTGGCGCTATCGACCATGAACCACGTCGCGCGCACGGCGCATGCAGCACAAAGCAGAGAGTGGGTCTCACACTAACTGAATGGAGAACGCAGTGATGTCGTTATCACGGTTGCGCTTGCTCGCGGGACTCGGTGCCTTGGGGGCGGCGTCTGCACTCGTCGCGATCTTTGTGCTCGTCGTGTTCATCAGCCTGCCATATGGCATCGATCGCACCGAGTCGTTCATCGCTATCTGCAGCGTCGGCCTGCTGTTCCTGGCGCTCGTGCTCAGCCACGTGATCTACGCACGGATTCTGCTTGCAGCCGCGCGCGGCAAGCATTTCGGTCTCTGATTCGCGCGCAGCAGCGCGTGTGCGCTCGGACGTTCTGCCTCGAAACGTGTCGGAGTTGCGGTCGAAAGGTTCGATGATGACCGAGCGCCCGTGAGCGATCGCCGCGCACCCGCGATGGGTGCGGAACGCTGATTCGTCAAGCGGTTACAGGCCTCACCTCCTCCGCGTCTGTACACGGGAGGAGTCCGGATGACCGAAACCGTCGAGACGCGCTGGGAAGGCCACAACGAGAATGGTCGCCGTGCGTTCACACAAGGCGACTACGCGCAGGCAGAGCAGTCGTTCATCGCAGCGATCCGCGAGGCGACGCTGCTCGGCGCCGACAACGCGCGCTTGGCGACGAGCCTGAGCAACCTCGCGCAGCTCAAGTACCGACAGAAAGATCTCGCGCAGGCCGAAGCGCTGTTCCGGCGTTCGCTGGCGATTCGCGAGCGCATGCTGGGCGGGGATCACGTCGGACTCGTTCAGAACATCAACAATCTGGCCGCGCTGCACTACACGCGCGGTGAGCTGGCGCAGGCCGAACCGCTGTTTCGGCGCGCGCTCGCGATCAGCGAGAAGACGTTAGGCGAATCGCATCCCGATGTGGCGGTTACGCTGAGCAATCTCGCGCGGCTCTACTTCCGAAAGAACGACTTTACGTCGGCCGCGCCGCTGCTCCTCCGGCTCCTGTCGATCAAGGAGTTCGCGCTCGGGCCGAACCATCCCGAGGTGGCGGCGATCGTCGCGAGTCTGGCGAAGGTTCGCGCCGCCGAAGGCAATCTGGACGCGGCCGAGGAGTTGGCGCGTCGGGCGCTCGCATCTCGAGAAGCGGCGGTGCAGGCGGACGACCCGTCGCTCGCGCCGAGCATCGAGGCGTTGGCGGACGTACTGGCGGCGCGGGGCGCCGCCGCCGAAGCGGGGCCCCTCCGCGAGCGGGCGGCGCGGCTGCGCGGCCAAGTGCCTAACGGGACGCCGTCGCCGGCCGGGTCGCTCACGGTCGAGATGCGGCCCGTCGCGGCCGGCGCCGCCCCGGCCGGTCGCACGAGCGGCCCGTCGCCGCAGGCTGATGCGACGCCGGCGCCGGCCGCGCCCGCGGCCGCGCCTAACGGAGCGCGCACGTCGGGCAGCGTGGCGCGCGCCGAGCGCACGGAACCGCGCACCGGACCGATGCGCTCATCGGTGACCAAGTCGACGACGCTCCCGTGGATCGAGCCGCCTACCTCCCCGGCCTTGCGTCGCCAAGCGCCCGCGCCGGCGCCCGACCTCCCGATGCCTGCGTCGCCGGCCTATGCGTCGATCACGGCGCCCGCGGCTCCCGAGGTCACTCGCTTCACGCCGCCGATGGCGCCGCGCGTCGAGGCGTCTCAACCCCGCGCCGAGAGCACGGCGTGGGAGCAGGTGCAGCACGCGCCGCAACAATCCGAGTCGCACGAGCAGCGTGAGCGCGAGGCGCCGGGTGACGACCCCTCGGACGTCGTCGAGTGGACGCCAGCGCCGCGGCGGAACTGGGTGAAGGTCTTTGCGGGAGCAGCTGCGGTGATCGTGATCGGAGCCGCCAGTTGGGCATTCTTCATGGAGCACCCTGCGGCCAGTGATCCGAGCACGGTGTCGGCGACAGCCGGCAGCGTCGCGCTGCACGCGAAGGCGAGACACGCACCGGCAACGCACACCGAGCCGGGTGCGTCTCCGCCGTCCACAGGTCCGGCATCCGAGTCATCGCATGCAGATCAACATCCTGTCGAGCCGCACGAGCCGGTGGATGGCAAACCTGCCGATGCCAAGACCGCGGAAGCCAAGTCGTCGGCGCCCAAAGCGCACAGCGAAAGCCGGACTGCGCGAACCGGCGTGGGTGATAGTGCGACTCTGCCATCGGCGGCCATACCATCCATCGAACTGAACGCCGTCACGAGCAGAATGACGGAAAAGGCGAAGCAGCGCGTCGACTCCGTTGGCCGCGCGATCACGGTGAAGCCGCCGACGTTCGACAAGTCCAAGCCTCCTCAGCCGTAACGCCGTCCGCGACGCCTCCCAATGCGCACGACGGCTGCCCGTGCCCGCGACACCCGTGTTGCGGGCACGCGCGCATCGAGGGGTGACGGAGCCATCTTTCCCTTGAGTCGTACCTGGCATAGAGTTGGAAGTTGACCGCGAAGCGAATCGCCGGAGACGTCATGCAGCAACACGATGGGCCAAGTCGAGTAACCGCCGTCCCGGTGGGCAATGGCCAACCGAACGACGATTTGCTCCGAGCCGTTCAGGACGCCGCGTTCGGCAGCCACGAAGTGCTGGGCGAGTTAGGCCGGGACGCGGGCGGTCACATCATTTATCTGGCGCGGGACCTTGAATCGGCGGCGCTGGTGGCGCTGCGGCTGGACGGCGCCGAAGGCGAGTACGTGCTGGATGTCGCGCGCACACTGGACGCCGCGGTTGGGCGAGCGGTCGGGTCCGGCTGCGAGCGCTGCGGCGCAGCGCTCGTGCGCGGCGCGAAGTTCTGTTCGCAATGCGGCGCCGACATTGCGCCGCCGGCCGCGAGCAGCGCGTCGCGGGAGGAGCTGCTCGATGCCGTGAAAGCGGCGTCGCGGGACCAATACGAGATCCTCGGCGAAATGGATCACGCCGATGGCGGCGGCGTGGTGTACTTCGCGCGCGAGCTGGCCTCTCGCAAGCTGGTGGCGCTCCGGCTGCGCAAGGAGCGAGACACGAGCGCGGGGGCCGAGTCGTATTCGTTAGGCGAGACGCGGGTGCTGCGGCCGTTGGTCGCCTCGATCGGCGGCGGGACGTCGGCGGCGTCGGCCACGTCGGCGAACGGCTCGGCTTCCGTGCCGGCCACGCCTGCGCCGTTGCAGCCGCCCACGCTCACGCTGGGCCGGATGTCCGTCCCGCGACTCGCGCCGCAGGAAGTGCTCATCCCGGCGGACCAGATGCCGGTGGACGAAACGCTGCCGCCGCGCCCCGCGAAGCCGATTCCGCCGTGGATGATCGGCGCGGGCGTCGTCGGGCTGGTGGTCGTGCTCGCGGCGGCGATGTTCGTGCACCAGCGCCTAACGGCGCCCGATGCGACGCGCATGGACAGCGTCGCCGCGCCGTCGGCGCAGGGGCGGCTCGCGCTGCCGCCGATCGACACCGCGCGCCTCATGGTCAGCGATCGCGTGCCGCTGGGCACCCGCCTGACGGTGAACGGGATCCCGTGGCAACCGCCGGTGATCGCGCTGCCGCCCGGCACCTACACGTTAGGCGCGGAAATCGCCGGCGCCGCGCCGATCACCGAGACGGTCTCGCTCAAACCCGGACAGACGCTGCTCTGGTCGCCCGCGCTGCCGTCGCCGCGCGAGCGCCCGGCGCGACCGGTTGCGGTGAGTCGCGCGCCGGCGCACAAGGAGTCGGCGCGGCGCGCGGCCAAGGCGAGTACGCCCGCGACAACCGCACCGGCGGCCGTCGCCGCGGCGGCGCCGCCGCCTCCCGCCGCGACGTGCGCGAGCGCCTACGGCGCCAAAGACTGGACGACCGCCATCGCCGCCTGTACGCGCGAGGCGCAGGCCGGAGATGCCAATGCCCAACGGGACCTCGGCGTGATGTATCTCCAGGGCTCCGGCGTGACGCGCGATCCGACGCAGGCGTTCTCCTGGTTCAAGAAGGCGGCCGATGCGGGCAGCCGCGATGGCGCGTATCAGCTCGGCGTCATGTATGATGCGGGCCGCGGTGTGCCGCGCGATGCAGCACAGGCGACGGCCTGGTACAAGAAGGCCGCGGCGTTGGGCGACGTCGATGCCCAGGTGAAAGTCGGCATGGCGTACGAAAACGGGACCGGCGTGGATGTGGACATGGATCAGAGCCTGTCGTGGTACCGTAAGGCAGCCGACCAGGGAAGCGCGTGGGCGCAGAATCGCTTGGGATGGTTGTACGGCATGGGGAAGGGCGTCCCGCGCGACGACGCACAGGCGATGAAGTACTTCCGTCAGGCGGCCGGCCAGGGCGACCCGCAGGCCGAGTACAACGTCGGATTCATGTACGCCAACGGACGCGGCGTGGCGCAGGACGATTCGCAGGCGGTCGCCTGGTTCCGCAAGGCGGCCGCTGCCGGCTGGAGCGATGCGAAAAAGGAGTTGAAGCAGCGCGGCATCACGCCGTGAGCGCGACGCAGCCGCCTAACGATCAGTCGCCGCCGGCCGATCCGATCGCGCACTTCACCGCGCTGCTCGCCGAGGCACGCCGCGTGGATCGGACGCTCCTGCCGGAGCCCACCGCCATGACGCTCGCCACCGTCGACGACGCCGGACATCCGTCGGCGCGCATCGTCCTGCTCAAGGACGTCGATGCACGCGGGTTCGTGTTCTACACCAATTACGAGAGCCGCAAGGGACGCGAGCTGCTCGCGCATCCCTGGGCGGCGCTGTGCTTTCACTGGCAACCGATGGAGCGCCAGGTGCGCGTCGAGGGTCCGGTCGAGCGTGTGAGCGACTCCGAAGCGGACGCCTACTTCGCTTCACGCGCGCGCATGAGCCGCATCGGCGCGTGGGCATCTCGGCAGAGCGCGACGCTCGAGAGCGACGCCGAGCTGCAGCGGCGAGTGCAGGAGGTGGAAGCGCGCTTTGCGGGCGGCGAGGTGCCGCGGCCGCCCAACTGGTCGGGATTTCGCGTCGTGCCGCAGCGCATCGAGTTCTGGCGCGGCCGGCCGTATCGCCTCCACGAGCGTCTGCTGTACGAGCGCGACGACACGGGCTGGCGCGTGCGTCGTCTCTTTCCCTAGAGCGACCCGCTGGACCTATTCAGCAGCGTCTGCACCATCTAAACTTCGCCCGCATGGCAACCCGAGTTGTGGAACCGATCGGCGCGCAGCCGGCCGCGCCGTGGACGATCGAAGACTCGCGCACGCTCTACAACGTCGAAGGCTGGGGCATCGGATTCTTCGACATCAACGAGCGCGGCCACGTCGTGGTGCGTCCGGACAAGGCGCGGCCCGATCGCGAGCTGGATCTCTACGAGCTGGCAACGGACCTCGCCGAGCAAGGCGTGACGCTGCCGCTCCTGCTCAGGTTTTCCGACATTCTCCGGTCGCGCGTCGAGACGTTGAGCGGACGGTTTCAAACTGCGATCCGTGAATTCGGGTACGAAGGCGCGTACACGCTGGTCTATCCGATCAAAGTGAACCAGCAGCGCCACGTGGTCGAAGAGATCGTGCAGTTCGGCGCGTCGCACGGCGTCGGCCTCGAGTGCGGAAGCAAGCCGGAGCTGCAGGCGGTGCTCGCGCTCACCGAGTCGACCAACCACATGATCGTGTGCAACGGCTACAAGGACGAGGAGTTCATGCGACTCGCCCTCATGGGCCAGAAGTTAGGCCATCAGGTCTTCATCGTGCTCGAGCAGATGGCCGAGCTCGATACGCTGCTCCGCGTGGCCGACCAGATGAACGTGGTGCCGACCGCCGGCGTGCGCATCAAGCTGGCGTCGGAAGGATTCGGCCGGTGGGCGGAGAGCGGCGGCGAAAAGTCGAAGTTCGGTCTCAACGCGAGCGAGCTCGTCAAGATGATCGACAAGCTGCAGGCGATGGGACGCCTCGATGTGCTCAAGCTCATCCACTTCCACCTCGGCTCCCAGATCACCGACATCCGGTACATCAAGGCGGGGTTGCAGGAAGTGGCGCGCTTCTACGCCGAGCTCCACGCGGCCGGTGTGGACATCACGCACGTCGACGTCGGCGGCGGGTTAGGCGTGGACTACGACGGATCGGGCTCCACGGTCGCGGCAAGCGTGAACTACTCGGTGCAGGAATATGCGAACGATGTGATCTACACGCTCGCCGAGGCGTGCCGGGAAGCGAACCTGCCGATGCCGCACGTCATCTCCGAATCGGGCCGGGCGCTCACGGCGCACCACGCGCTGCTGCTGTTGGATGTCATCGACGTCGAGTCGCAGCAGGAGGTGCAGGTGCCGGAGTTGGGCGACGACGATCACGGCATTTTGCACGAGCTCAAGGAAGGATACGAGACGGTATCCAACCGCTCGGTGCGCGAGGTCTATCACGACGCGACCTTCGCCAAGGAGCGCGCGCAGGCGTTGTTCAACTCCGGCGTCCTAACGCTGCGGGGCCGGGCGCTGGCGGAGCAGTTGTACACGGCCACGCTCAATGCCGTGGCGCGCATCGCGCAACGCGACCGTGAGGAATACTCGGACATCATCGACGACCTCGAGGCGCAGCTCGTCGATCGGTACTTTTGCAACTTCAGCATTTTCCAGTCGCTGCCCGACAGTTGGGCCATCGATCAGCTCTTCCCCATCATGCCGGTGCACCGGCTTGACGAGGAGCCCGCGCGCCGCGGCACGCTGCAGGACGTGACGTGCGACTCGGACGGCAAGATCGATCGCTTCGCGGGCGGCCGGCACGGCCAGGCGCGCCTCGAGCTGCACCCGTACCGCGAGGGCGAGCGCTACGTGCTTGGCATTTTCCTAACGGGCGCCTACCAGGAGATTCTGGGCGACCTGCACAACCTGTTCGGCGACACGAACGCGGTGCACGTGCGGTTGTCCAACGGCGGGTATGAGGTGTCGGACCTCGTGCACGGCGACACGGTAACGGAAGTCCTGGCGTACGTGCAGTTCCGTGCCTCGGACCTGCTGGCCACCTTCCGGCGCAAAGTCGGCGCGGCGAAATCGCTGACACGCCAGGAAGCGAACATGTTCATCGCCGAGTACGTGGCCGGGCTGGAAGGCTACACGTACCTCGAGGGCGACGGCGAATAGACGGGGCGGGAGGCCCCGTCCATCGCATCGCAGTTACTTCTTGGGCCGCGCTTCGTACCGCTTGGCCACCTCCGGCCAGTTCACGACGTTCCACCACGCGTTGATGTAGTCGGCGCGGCGGTTCTGATACTTCAAGTAATACGCGTGCTCCCAGACATCCAGACCGAGGATCGGGTACCGTCCGTCCATTGCCGGATTGTCCTGGTTAGGCGTGCTCTCGATCTTGAGCGCGCCTGAGCCATTCGCCACCACCCACGCCCAGCCCGAGCCGAAGCGCGACGCCGCGGCGGCGTTGAATTGCTCTTTGAGCTTGGACACGTCCCCGAACGACTCCGCGATGGCGTCGCCCAGGTTGCCGCTGGGATCTCCGCCGCCTTTCGGGCTCATGATCAGCCAGAACATCGAGTGATTCCAGTGTCCGCCCGCGTTGTTGCGCACCGCCGTGCGCACGGCCTCGGGTACCTTGGACAGATTGGCGACGATGTCATCGAGACTCTTCTGCTGGAACTCGGGCGCCTTCTCCAACGCCGCATTCAGGTTGTTCACGTACGCCTGATGATGCTTGGTATGATGGATTTCCATGGTGCGCGCATCGATGTGCGGCTCCAGAGCGGCGTAGTCATAGGGCAACGGGGGAAGTGCGAATGCCATGTCGTGCCTCCGAGAGTGCCATGCGCCTTACGGCGCGGTGCTGTCGGGCTGCACCCGGGATGCGCCGCGCTCGCGCAGCCAGCTGATGAAGCCCGGCAAGATAGACAAGAAGATCACTGCCAGGATGATCACATCGATGTGCTTGCCCACACCGGGGACCGTACGACCCAGGAAGTATCCAATGAACAGCATTGACCACACCCATCCAATGCCGCCAAGCGAATTGTACATGACGAACGTGCGGTAGCGCATTTCGCCGACGCCAGCCACAACGGGCGCGAACGTTCGAATGATCGGCATGAAACGCGCGAGCACGATCGTTTTGCCGCCATATTTCTCGTAGAACGCGTGAGCACGGTGCAGATGTTTCTTATTGAACAGCAGCGAATTTTCGCGCGTGAAGATGCGCGGCCCGGTTGCCTTACCGATCGCATAGCCGACGCTGTCGCCGGCAATGGCCGCGATCGACAGGATCACGCCCATGAGATAGACGTTGAGAAACCCCTGCGATGCCAACAACCCCGCCGTCACCATCAACGAATCGCCCGGCAGAAAAAAGCCAACCAGCAATCCCGTCTCCGTGAACACCACGGTGGTGAGCACGAAGTAGCCGCCCCATCGGATCAGCGCCTCGAGATTGTACAGTTGGTGCCAGAGTTCGAGCAGACGGTGCATGAGGTTCCATGGTGATGGTTCGGAACAAGACGGTCACGCAAGTTCCACCCGTTCCGGGGCCCGGTCAACCGCCGGCATTGCCGGTCGTGTTCACCATCGGTCACTCGACTCGGGACATCGATCGGTTCATCGCGCTGCTTGAGCGCGAGCACATTCAACACATCGCCGATGTTCGCAGCTTCCCCGGCTCGCGTCGCAATCCGCAATACGGTCGCGAGGCGTTAGCCGCATCATTGACCGAGCACGGCATTGGTTACTCGCATCATCCAGAGTTGGGCGGCCGCCGGCGCACACGTCCCGACTCGCCCAACGGGGCGTGGCGCAACGACAGTTTCCGCGGATACGCCGATTACATGCTGACTCCGGCGTTCGCGACGGCTCTCGATGCATTGCTCGACCTCGCCGCCCGGCAACGCACCGCGATCATGTGCGCCGAGGCCGTGCCGTGGCGATGCCATCGGTCGCTGATCTCGGATGCGCTGGTCGCGCGCGGCGTGAACGTGCAGCACATTCTCGATGCGCGAACCGAACCACATCACCTGACACCGTTCGCCGTCGTCAGGGATGGCGTGCTCTACTATCCTCCTGAACAGACCGAGTTGTAGCCGGCCCGGCGGGCCGTTTCGTCGCCGCGAGAATCGTTCCTCAGGTTGCCGTTTGCCCGGAAATCCCGCTCCGAACGCTCATGCCAGGGACAGAGCTGATCGTGTACGTGGTGTCGCACACGCACTGGGACCGGGAGTGGTACCAACCGCTCGGCCGGTTCCGGCAGCGTCTGGTGGCATTGATCGACGAGGTGCTCGACGACCCGCCCGAAGCGGGCGACAGCTTTCTGTTGGACGGGCAGGCCGTGGTGCTCGAAGACTACCTGGCCGTGCGTCCCGATCGGCGGCGGGAGCTCGAGGCGCGACTGCGCGACGGGGCGATCGAGGCGGGCCCGTGGTACGTGCTCGCGGATGAGCTCATACCATCGGGCGAATCGCTCGTGCGCAATCTGTTCGCGGGGCGGAGAGTGCTGGCGGCGCTGGGCGCAACCGCGCCGCCGGTGTTGTACTCACCTGACGCGTTTGGGCATCCGGCGGCGATGCCGTCGGTGGCGCGGGGGTTCGGCTGCGGCCTGATCATTCTCTGGCGCGGGTACGGCGGTTCGGCGTGGCCGCCTGGCGACACGGTTCGCTGGCGCGCGCCCGACGGGCAGGAATCATTGTTGTATCATCTGCCTCCGGACGGCTACGAGGCCGGGTCGTCGCTGCCGCCGGAGGACGCGGCGGCGCGCGAGCGGTGGCGGCGCCTCGGCGCTGCGTTAGGCCGTCGCGCATCCCTCGCCCTGGTGATGCTGCCTAACGGAGCCGACCATCATGCGCGGCAGCGCCAGCGGCCGCGGGCGCTGGCGGCGCTCGCGGCCGCCGCTGCGCCGGCGCGCGTCGAGGCCGGATCCCTCACCGGGTTCGCGCGCGAGCTCGAGCGGCGCGCCGCCGGCGCGCCGTTGGGCGTGGTGAGTGGCGAGCTGCGCAATTCATACGGCTACACATGGACGCTGCAGGGAACGTTCGGCACGCGGGCGTACCAGAAGCGGGCGAACGCGATCATCGAACGCGCGTTGCTGCGAGACGCGGAACCGTGGGCGGCGCTCGCGTTGCATCTTGGCGGGCGCGACCGGCGCGATCTCCTGGCCTCGGCGTGGACGACACTGCTGCGCTGTCACCCGCACGACACGCTGTGCGGATGCTCGATCGACCAGGTCGCCAGAGCCATGGACGTGCGCCTGGAGGATGCGATGGCGCAGGCGCTCGGTGTGCGCGACGATGCGCTTGCCGATCTCGTTGGGCATGATGCTGCCGCGACGCGCGGCCGGCGCAGCGAGTGGTCTCCGCGCGTGGTCGTGCGCAACCGCGCCGCCCGGCCGCGCGGCGGTCTCGCGTGCCTGGACGTCGTGCGTACGATGGCGCACGTGCGCGTTGGGCCGGGCAGCGGCCCGGAGTCGGAGCCTGCGCCGTTGCCGGCGGAATTTTCGTTGCGGCATCGCGGGGAGCCGGTCGCCATGCAAGTGATCGATCGGACGGTGCGGCACGATCGCATCGAGTCGCCGCTCGACTATCCGGATGATGCGCTCGTCGAATCGGCAACGGTGCTCGCGTGGATGCCGGTGGTGGGTGGATACGGGACCTCCGCGCTGACGATCCATACCGAGGAGAGTGTGGCGTGCGCGCCGTCGTCCGTTCGGGCGGGTGACCGCTGGGTGGAGAACGAGTGGCTGCGCGTCGAGGTCGATGCGAGCGGGGCAGTGCGCGTGACGTCGCGGTCGACGGGCATCGCGATCGAGGCGCTGCTTGCCGTCGAAGACGTGGGCGACGGCGGCGATCTGTACACACATTCCGCCCGACCGCCGACGCTGTGCGCCGATCGGCTCGATGATGTGCGCCTAACGCAAGCCGGTCCCCTGCGAGCCGAGCTGATGGGGCGTCTCGAGTTGCAGGTGCCCGTAGCGCTGGCCGCGGACCGCCGCTCGCGCCTCGCGGAAACACATCGGATGGGTATCGACGTGGCGCTGACGTTGGATGCGTCCGAACGATTTCTGCGGCTGCGGGTGACGGGCGACAACACGTGCCGTGACCACCGCCTGCGGCTCGTCTTGCGCACGGGACTCGCAGGCGCGGCCACGATCGCAGACGCGGCGTTCGGTCCTGTCGAGCGCCGCGCGATCACCGCGCCTCCCGATACGGACGAGACGCCGCCGGCCACGGCGCCGCTCGCGCGCTACGTGACACGCGACGCCGGCGACCGCGGGGTGACGATCTACTCTGATGGACTCGCCGAGTACGAGAGTATGGAAGACGGTGGCGTGGCGATCACGCTCGTGCGGTCGGTCGGCGAACTGTCGCGCAGCGATCTGCCGGAGCGGCCGGGACACGCCGGCTGGCCGACGCCGACACCCGGTGCGCAGTGTCTTGGCGCGTTCACGGCAGAGTTCGCGATCTTCCCCCACGGCGAGCGCAACGCCGATACGATCGACGTGATCGAGCACACGGCCGATGATGTGCTCCTGCTGCTCGCGGGCCTAACGCTGCGGGCGGCCATCGGCGAGTTGCGCGAGACGACAGGCGTCGAGCTCGAGGGCGCCGGCCTCGCATTCCTTGCGTGCAAGGCGAGCGAGGACGGCGAGTGGACGGTACTGCGGTGCGTGAATCTCACCGAGCAGCCGGTTGCCGGGGCGTGGCGGTGCGGCTTCCCGATCGCGCGCGCGGTGCGCGCGCGCCTGGACGAAACGTCGCCCGTCTCGATCGAGACAGCAGGCGGCCGGCTGGCCTTCGTGGCGGGGCCACGCGAGATCGTCACCGTGCTCGTGCGCTGACGCGCTCGGCTCGGCGCGCCGCGTCGGCGCCCGGGAATGTGACGTTAGGCGCCGGCGTCGGAGAGCGAGTCGCCCAACAGCGTGCAGCACGTCACCGTGGCAATGAGGGCGAGGCCCGGCGCCAGCGCAGCCCACGGCGCCATCACGATGGCCTCTCGACCATCGGCGATCATGTTGCCCCAGCTCGGATTCGGCGGCTGGATGCCGAGTCCGAGGAACGAGAGGCCGCTCTCGAGCAGGATCGCGCTGCCGACGCCGAGCGTGATGGCCACGATCGCCGGCCCCAGTGCGTTAGGCAGCACGTGACGCCAGAGCACCCGGCGCGAGCGGGCGCCGAGTGCGTGCGCCGCTTCGACGTACGCGTGCGTGCGCACGCCCAGCACTTCGGCGCGCACCAGGCGCGCGACGCCCATCCATCCGGTGGCGGTGAGTATCAGCACCACCATCACTGCGCCCGGCGGCCACAAGGCCGCGGCGACGAGGAGCAGCACGAGACGGGGGATCGCCAGCAGCGTGTCGCTCACGGCCATGGTCACGCGGTCCACCGCGCCGCCGGCCCACGCGGCCACCGCGCCGACGGCAATTCCGGCGACGCCGGCCAGCAATGAGCCGGCGAACCCGACGAGCAGCGAGACGCGCGAGGCCAGCATCATCCGCGTGAACAGGTCGCGGCCAAAGGCATCCGTGCCCAGGAGATGCCAGTGGCCTAACGGATCGGTGGCGAGCGGCGGCAGGAACCGGAGGGCCAACACGTTGCCGATCGCGCGCGGGTCCGTCGGCACAAGCGGCGGCACGATGATGGCAGCCAGGACGAGCGCACCGAGCACGACGAGCGCCGCGCGCGCGGGGCGGTCGAGGCGCCGGCCGCCACGGGTCACGAGCGGCGCCTCGGATCGACCAGCGGCAGGGCGAGGTCGCCGGCGAGGTTGGCCAGGATGACTAACGCGGCGTAGAGCGCCGCGGCGCCCATCACCACCGGATAGTCGCGCGCGAAAATCGAATCCACCATCAAGCGGCCCATGCCCGGCCACGCGAAGACGACCTCGACGAACACCGAGCCAGCCAGCACGCCGGGGAGCGCCAGCGCGAACAACACGATGAGCGGCGGCATTGCGTTGGTCATCACGTGGCGCGCGTAGACCACCACCGGTCGCACGCCCTTCGCACGCGCCGTCCGCACGAAGTCGGCGCGCAGCAAGTCGGCGGCAATCGTGCGCGTGTACCGCGCGATGCCGGCCGCGCCGATCGCCGTGAGGGTGAACACGGGCAGGATCGCGTGTCGCAACACGTCTGCCGTCGCGGCAAGGCCGCTCGATGTCGATGCCGGATCGCGCACGCCGAATGCGGGCAGGCGGAGCGCTCGAGGAAATCCCCATCGCGCGGCGCCGTACGTGAAACACGCCACCAACGCGAGCGCCAGCCAGTAACTTGGCGCGGCGTACACCGACGTCGTGAATATCGTGAGCACGGTGTCGCTCGCCGTTCCGCGTCGCGCGGCGTGCGCGGCGCCGAGCGCAATGCCGAACAGAAACGTCAGCGCCAGCGACGAAAGGCCGAGTCCGAGCGAGACGGGCAGCGCGCGCGCGAGCAACTGCGACACCGGACGATGCTGTGCGAAGCTCTCGCCGAGATCGCCCTTGAGAATGCCCCCTGTCCAGCGCGCATATTGTACCCACAGCGGACGGTCGAGTCCGAGACGCGCTCGGGCGCGGGCCGCATCGGCCGCGCTGGCGGCGGGAGACACGAGCAGCGCCGTTGGATCACCCGGCGCCGCGCGGAGGAGGAGGAACGTGAGCGTGAGAACCAGCCAGAGCAGCACGACGGCATCGAGCAGCCGGCGAACGAGGAGACGCATCGAGTGATGATGCGTCGCCGCACGCGCGCGTCAACCGTGGGGACGTGTCTTCTTGCGCTCGCCGTCGGTGCGCTCGCCGGTTGCGCCGCGTCGGCGACACCGGTCGATACGGTCGTCTACGCCTCGGGTGCGGACCTCGAGTCGGGCAATCCGCTCGTGACCATCCATCCGCTCGCCCAGCAGATCCAGCGCTACATGTTGTTCGTGACGTTGGCGCGGTACGACAGCGCGCTTCGACCTGTTTCGTATTATGCGAAGCGATGGAGCTGGTCGGCCGATCGCACGGCGCTCACGTTCACGTTGGTCTCGGGACTTTCGTGGCAGGACGGGCAGAGGACGACGTCGCGGGACGTGGCGTTCACGCTGACCGCCGCGCGCGACCCGCGTACCGGATATCCGCGATACGCCGACCTCGCCGGCATCACGCGCCTCGACACGCCTAACGACACCACGATCACCGTGCACTTCGCGCGGGCGCAGGCCGATTTCCCGCTGGTGCTGTGCGAGCTGCCGATCGTCCCGGCGCATCTCCTGGCAGCCGTTCCTCGTGCCGACATGCGGCGCGCGCCGTTCGACACGCTGCCGGTGGGCAACGGGCCGTTCCGGTTCGTCGAGCGGCGGCCGGGCGAGCGCTGGGTGTTCGCCCGGAACGATGCGTTTCCGGCAGCGTTGGGCGGACCGCCGCGCGTTAGGCGGGTGGTGGTCGCCATCGTGAACGAACCGTCGACCAAGTTCGCGGGACTGGTGAGCGGCGAGCTGGATGTGGCCGGCATTTCGCCGGCGATGGCCGGTCTGGCATCGCGCGACCCGTCGCTGCGCGTGCTCCGCTACCCGACGCTCGTGACGTACGGGCTCATCTTCAACACGACGCGCGCCCCGTTCGACGATGCGCGCGTGCGGCGGGCGATCAGCGTCGCCATCGACCGGCCCCGCATCGTGAACGCGGCGCTCTATGGATTCGGGACGCCGGCGGCCGGGCCGGTGCCGGCGGCGCATCCCGATGCGTCGCCGGACACGGCGGTCCACGATACGGCGGCCGCAGACTCGCTGCTCGATGCCGCCGGCTGGCGCCGCGGCACAACCGGCATGCGCGCGCGCCGCGGCGTAGCGTTAGGCTTCGCGCTGCTCACGGTGGGCAGCGGCGACAATGCGGTCGAGCAGCTGCTGCAGTCCGACATGGCGGCGATCGGGATCGCGATGCGCATCCGCCAGCGCGACCTGGCGTCGTTTCTCGTCGAGGCGCGCGCGCGGCCGGCGACATTCGATGCGTTGTTCACCGGCATCCCCGGCGACCTCTCGCTCGCGTATCTCTCGGCCATGTACGACGCGCACCAGGCGGGCAGCGCGCTCGACTATGGCGGCTATCATACGCCGCGGCTCGACTCGCTCTTGGCGGCCGCCCGCGCGGCGACCGGTGCCCAACGCGCGCGCGCGTCGTGGCTGGCGGTGCAGGCCGAGCTCGAACGCGATGCGCCGGCGGCGTGGGTGTACGATGCGCAGGGCGTGCAGGGGCTGTCGCGGCGGCTGGCGGGCGTGCGGATGGACCTGCGCGGCGAGCTCGTGACGGTGCACGACTGGTCGTTGGGCGAACGGACGGCCGCCCGGCCGTGAGCCTCCTCATCGGCGCAGACGCGCTCGCCGCGCGTGCGGCGGCCCTGGCCGTTCCCGGTGCGCCGCTGGCAGCGTTAGGCGAATCGCTCCGCGCCGACGCGCACGCGGCCGCCCGGCGTCCGCTGGCCATTCCTGCCGAGAAAGCGCTCCTTTCCAGCGATGGCGGCCGCTGTCCGGAACACGGCGCTCCGCTTGCCTTCGATCCGTTCGACGCGCACGCGCACCGCTGCCCGGTTGATGGCGCCGTCTGGCGCGGCGAGCGCCACGACCGGTGGTGGATCACGTGGTACCAGCTCTGGCTGGCCGAACGCGCCGTACACGCGGCGACGCTGGCCGCGCTCGGCGTCGATGCGTCGCTCGCGTCGTTCGCGCGGCAGGTGCTCGAGGAATACAGCGAGCGCTACCTCGCGTATCCGAACCGCGACAACGTGCTCGGGCCATCGCGTCCGTTTTTCTCCACCTACCTCGAGTCGATCTGGGTGCTGCAGCTCGCGATCGCCCTCGATCTGCTCGAAGCGATCGGCGCGGCCGGCTCGCTTGGCGCGCGGGTCCGCGATCGCCTCATCGAGCCGAGCATGGCGCTGATCGCGTCGTACGACGAGGGCGGCTCCAATCGCCAGGTGTGGAACGATGCCGCGTTGCTGGCTGGCGGGACGCTGCTGGGCGAGTCGCGTCTGGCGCAGCGGGCGATTGCGAGTCCAACCGGCGTGCTCGCGCAGCTCGAGAGCGGGCTCCTAACCGACGGCACCTGGTACGAGGGCGAGAATTATCACCTGTTCGCGCACCGCGGACTCTGGTACGGGGTGACGATGATGGAGCGGGTCGGCGTGCCCGTGCCGCCGTCGTTAGGCGACAGATTCGCCGAGGGATTTGCCACGCCGCTGGCGTCGGCGCTGCCCGACTTCACGTTTCCGTCGCGGCGCGATTCGCAGTACGCGGTGTCGCTGCGGCAGTGGCGGTTTGCCGAGTCGTGCGAACTGGGCGTGGCCCGGCGCGACGACCCGCGGCTGCTGGGTGCGCTCTGGATGCTGTACGAGGGATGCGACCTGCCGCGCGGCGACAGCGGCCGCTGGCGCTCGACGGCCGACTCGGAGCGGAACGAGGCGGCGACAGCGTTAGGCAGAGCCGACCTCGGCTGGCGATCGTTGCTCCTGGCGCGGGAAACGCTGCCCCGGCTCGCTCCCGTGCCCGCGCGCTCGGCGTTGCTCGCCGGCCAGGGGTTGGCCGTGCTGCGGCGCGATGCCGGCCGGACGTACCTCGCGCTCGACTACGGCCATTCCGGCGGTGGCCACGGACATCCGGATCGCCTGAATCTGCTGCTCTCGCGCGGCGCGGACCGCTGGCTGGACGACATGGGCACCGGTTCGTACGTCGATCCGTCGCTCCACTGGTACCGGAGCACGCTGGCGCACAACGCGCCGCTCGTGGACGGTCGCTCGCAAGCGGAAGCGGATGGGACGCTGCGCGCGTACGACGAGCGCGGCGGCGCGGGGTGGGTGGATGCCGGCGTCGTGTTAGGCGAAGGCGCGGACGCGACGCGGCTCCGGCGCTCGCTCGTCGCCATGCCCGACTATGCGGTGGACCGGCTGTCGTGGGACTGCGGCCATCCGGTGCAGATCGATCTGCCGCTGCACCTCGAGGGCACGGCGCGCGGCGCCACGTTCGAGCCGCACCCGCTCGACGGCGGGCCGTCGACCACGGATGGATTCGTGTTCGTTCGCGGCGCCGAAGTGGCGCATGCGTTAGGCGGAGCGGCCATCGTCATCGATCGGCGCAGTATGGCGGCAGCGTTCGTCATTCCGGCCGCGCCCGCCGAGCTCTGGCGCGCGACGGGCCCCGGCGCGCCCGGACAGGATGAACGCGCGTTTTATCTGGTCCGCAGCCGCGGCGCGGCCGGCGCCGTGACGACGCTCTGGAACTGGGATGGCGCGGTAACCGCCGCACGCATCGACGGCGACGCGCTCGTTGCCACCCTCGCCGATGGGTCCACCCACACGCACCGTCTCGGGCACGACGAGTGGACCATCGCCTTTGAAACGCGCGGCGCCCGGAGCAGCATTGCGTTAGGCGGGCGCGTCTCGGCGCCGGCACGCGCCGAGCCGCGACCACCGGCGCCCGCCGCGCCGCCGACCCGGCTGCCGGCGGCGCCGGCGCCGCCCGTGGCGTTCACGCTGGGCGAGCAGGCCTACCGCGCGTCGGAGGACGCGTGGCGCGATGCCGGCTCACCCGCCGCGCAGGTCTCGTTGGGCATCGAGCATGCCGCGTTGGTCGTCACGGTGCGGGTGCGGAAATCGCCCGTGATCTTTCGCCCGCCCGAGGCCGTGGATCCGCGATTGGACAACGAGTACCCGGACATCAACAGCGACGGCGTGCAGCTGCACATCTGGACCGACGCCGAGTCGAGACCGATGGCGTGGCTCGCCGTGCCGCAGATCGAGCCGCACGACGTGCGCCTCCACGTCGCCGACGGCGCGCGCGACGACGTCCCGCTCGTCGCGACCTGGAACCGCACCGCCGACGGATACGCCATGCGCCTTGACGTTCCGTTGGGCGCGCTCGATGCGCCGGATCGCACCGTCGCGATTCAAGTCGTGGTCAACGACATGGGTCCGGAACGCGAACGACGCCGCGGCCAGCTCGTGCTGAGCGGCGGCGCCGGCGACCGCGTCTACCTTCGCGGCGACCGCGAATCGCCATCGCGCGCGTTGCGGTTCGAGATCGATGGCTGAGTCGGCACTCGCGCGCGTCCGGCTCGTGCTGGACGAGCCGCAGGATCCGGTGAACATCGCGGCCACCGTGCGCGCGATGAAGAACATGGGCGTGACCATCCTGCGCCTCGTGCGCCCGGTCGAATACGATCGATCGCGCATCGAACGCGTGGCACACGACACCAGGGACGTGGCCGAGCGGATCGAACATTACGACACACTGGACGATGCGTTAGGCGACTGCGTGTTCGTGGCCGGCTTCACGGCGCGCCGGCGCAGCGCCAAGTGGCGGGTGGCCGCGCCGCGCGAAGCGGCGGCCGACGCCTTGACGCACGCCGCCGAACATCCCGTCGCGCTGCTCTTCGGTCGCGAGGACAAGGGACTGTCCAACGAGGCGCTGGATCGGGCGCATGTCGTGGTCACCATCCCGACCACGGAGCACGCGTCCCTCAATCTCGCGCAGGCCGTGTTGGTCGCGCTGTACGAGCTGCACCTGACCGCCGCGATCGCGTCGCGCCGCGTCGCGCCGCCGCGCAAGGACGCACCGCCCGCGACATCGGCGCAATTCGAGCGCCTCTTCGCCGACGTCGAGCGCGCACTCGCAAGCCTCGACTTCTTTCGCACCCGCAACGCCGAGCTCATCCTGCGCACCGTGCGGTCGCTGTCGTATCGCGCCGCGCCCGATGCGCGCGAGATCGAGCTGCTGCGCGCTATCGCGCTCGAAACGTTGCGAGCGCTCGACCGCTCCCGCACCGACCCTTGACGCACGAGCGCGGTCCGGACTTTTTCCATCACATGGCTCTGCCGTCTCCGTCAACAACCGTCGTGGATGCCGACTGGCGCGCACGCGCTGCCGCGGTGATCCCGGGCGGGGCGTCGACGGGAAGCAAACGGCCGGACGCACTCGTCGGTCCCGACTGGGATGGCTCGCTCACACACTTCGTACGCGCATCGGGATGCCGCCTCACCACGACGCGCGGCACCGAGCTCGTGGATTGCACGATGGCCCTCGGCGCGGTTGCGTTGGGCTACGCACACGAAGGCGTGACGCAGGCCGTGACGGACGTCGTGAGGCAGGGCAACGTGGCGGGGCTCTCGCACGTGCTCGAGGTGGAGGTTGCCGAGCGACTGTGCGAAGTGATTCCATGCGCGGAGCAGGTGCGATTCCTCAAGAGCGGCGCCGAAGGCGTCGCCGCGGCGATTCGCATCGCGCGCGCGTGCACGGGCCGGCCGGTCGTGATCGGCGCCGGCTACTTCGGGTGGCTCGACTGGTGGAGCAGTGCGGCCGGCGTTCCCGCGGGCGCCCACGAAGACTTTCGCCCGGTGCCGTTCGACGACGTCGATGCGCTTGCCGACGCGGCGCGCGCCGCCGGCGACCGTCTGGCGGCGATCATCATCGAGCCGGTGATCGAGCGGCTCCCGTCGGGCGAGTGGCTGGCCGAAGCGCGCCGCGCGTGCGATGCGTTAGGCGCGGTGCTCGTGTTCGACGAGATGAAGACGGGGTTCCGGCTGCGCACCGGCGGCTTTCAGGAGATGGCGGGCGTGGAGGTCGACATCGCCGTGTTCGGCAAGGCGCTGGCGAACGGGTTCCCGCTCTCGGCCGTGGTTGGGCGCGAGCGCGTGATGCGCGCGGCGCGCACCACGTGGATCTCGTCGACGCTGGCGGGCGAAGCGGCCGCGCTCGCCGCGGCGCGGGCGGTGCTCGACGCACATTCGCGCACCGATGTGTGCGCCGCGCTCTGGGAACGGGGTGAGTCCATCCAGCGGGCGGTGGGGCGCGCGATGAGCGCGTCGGGCGCATCGAACGTGCGGATGCGCGGCATTCCACCCATGTGGCTGGTCGACGCCGGGGACGAGCGCCGGCTGTCGCGGTTCGTCGCGCTGGCGCTCGAGCACGGCGTGTTGTTCAAGCGGGGCGCGTACAACTTCGCATCGGTCGCACACGACGACGCCGCCATCGAGCAGATCGAGGCTGCCGCGCGACACGCCGTTGCGTCGCTGGCCGAGGAGGGAGCGCGTGGTTGAGCCGGCGCCGCGCACGGCGCCGCTCGCCGGATCGGAGCCGCTCGTGGACGTGCACGCGCACTTTCTGCACGCGCGCGCCGGACGCCGCGATTGGGAGTTGCCTAACCGAGCCCGGATGCGCGCCGGCGAGCGAATCGGCATCACCGTCCACGTCGCGTCCATTCTCGGCACCTGGGGCCACACGTCGCCGGTCTACTTTCCATCGCCGCGCGACGTCACGTTAGGCAACGACGAGATGCTCGCCCTCCAGGACCGGGATGCGCAGCGCGTCCGCGCGTACGTCACCGTGAACCCGAACGATACCGCCCACGCGCTCGAGGAAATCGCGCGGTGCGCCGAACGCGGCGCGGTGGGCGTGAAGCTTGCCGCGAGCCGCCGCGCCGACGACCCGCTGCTCGATCCGATCGCCGCCGCGGCCGAGCGCCGGCACTTTCCGATTCTGCATCACATCTGGCAGCATCGCACGCGCGAGTGGCCCGGCCAGGAAATCTCCGATGGCGCGGACCTCGGCCGCCTCGCCCTCCGGCATCCGCGTGTCGCGTTCATCCTCGCCCATATCGGCGGCGGAGGCGACTATCGGCACACGTTTGCCGCCGTCGCGCACATCCCGAACGTGTACCTCGATCTCTCTGGCAGCGGCGTCGATCGCGGCATGCTCGATGGCGCCGTGCGCGCCGTCGGCGCGCGACGATTGCTCTGGGGCAGCGACATCACGATGGAAACCGGTCTCGCGAAATTGCGCGCGCTCGAATTCGTCGAGCCGCGTCTCGATGCGGCAGGCATGAGCGATGTGCGCTGGCGCAACGCCGCGCGCATTTTCCCCGCGGGCACGCTGCCGGGTGTGCCGGCGCCCGACGCCCAACCGGCGTTCGCCGAACACGCACGATGATCGACGCCAACACGTTCATCGGTCCGTACCCATTTCGCTACGTTCCACATCCGGATCCCGATGTGCTCGTCCGCGTGATCGAGCGCGAGCACATCGACAGGGCTTGGGTTGGGCATCTGCCGTCGGCGTTTTATCGAGATCCGGGCGCGGGCAACGAGGCCTTGTTCGATGCGCTGTCGCCGTACGAGGGACGTCTCGCTCCGGTGCCGGCAATCCGTCCCGACTGGCCGCGCTGGGAGCAGGCGCTCGCGTCGGTGATCGAGCGCGGTGCGGTCGCGGTGCGTGCGTACCCGCAGCAATGGGGATTCGGCACGCACCACCCAGCGCTCGCCGAGCTCGCGCTCGCGTGCGGCGAGTCCGGTGTGCCGCTGGTGCTCACGACGCGATTCGAAGATCTGCGTCAACGCCACCCGATGGACACGGCTGGCGATTTGCCGGCGGCAACGGTTCGTGCGTTAGCACGCGCCGGCGCGCGCGTGCGACTGCTCGTCACCGCCGCGGGTCGTGCACTCATCGAAGAAGTGCATTGGGGCCTCACGCCCGAGGAGCGAGCGCGAGTGTGGTGGGACATCTCGTGGATCTGGGGCCCGCCCGAAGACGAGCTCGCACATCTGCTGCGCACGATCGGATCGCGGCGTTTCGTCTTCGGCACAGGCTGGCCGCTCAGGCTTTCACAAACACCGCGCGCAAATCTCGACTTGTTGCCGGATGAATTGCGATCGCCTCTTGCGCCACTTGGTGACGCGGCGCAGATTCCCGCGCGTTCCGCTTGATTTGTGAAAATCTTCACAAATTGGGTGACTATCCGCCCTCCACATCTTCAGGTCGCGATGACTTCAAGGAGGAAGTGGGCGGTCATCCCGGGGCTCGTTGCTCTGGGCACGATCGCCGTGCTGTTATCCGCCTACACGGGCGCCGCAAGTGCACCCGACACTGTCATCACCGATCGCGGCCCATGGGGCTACAGCGCGGGTTCCTCGCCGCAAGGTCGCGCTCCTGTTCAGCCGATCGCGTTTCCGCACCCGACGCACGTGCAAACGCTCGGCATGAACTGTCTCTATTGTCACTTCTCCGCGAACAAGTCGCCCGACCCCGGCTTCCCGGCGATGAGCACTTGTATGGGATGCCATTTAGTTGTGGGTCCCAATCGTCCCGCCGAGAATGGCCGGCCGGCACGCAAGAGCGCGGAAATCCAAAAGCTCCAGGACTACTGGAACAAGAAGCAGGCGATTCCGTGGGTGCGCATCCACTACGTGCCCGACTACGTGAATTTCGCGCACATGCCGCACATCAACGCGGGCGTCACGTGCCAGACTTGCCACGGACAAGTGCAGAAGATGTCGCGTGTCTATCAATACGCGCCGCTCAACATGGGCTGGTGCATCAATTGTCACGTCGGAAACGTGAATCCTGCCTGGAAGGCGCGTTACGACTGCAGCGTCTGTCACTACTGAGACTGCCTGATGACCGAGACGTCTACGCCGGCCGGCGTTCACCGGCGCGAGTTTCTGAAGATCCTCGGCGCCACAGGCGCCGCAACCGCGGCGATCGGCTGCAGCACCGATCGCGTGGACAAGCTGATTCCGTATCTGAACAATCCGGACGAGACCGTCCCGATGGTCTCGAACTACTACGCGTCGACGTGCCGCGAATGCTCCGCGTCGTGCGGCGTGCTGATGGAAACGCGTGACGGCCGGACGTTCAAGCTCGAGGGCAATCCCGATCATCCGCTGAATCGCGGCGCGCTGTGCGCGCGCGGACAGGCAGCGGTGCAGGGACTGTACAATCCGGATCGCTATCGCGGGCCGCGCATTCGCAAAGGCAACGCGCTCGTGCCGGCGAAGTGGGACGATGCGATCAAGCTCCTAACGGACAAGCTCACCGAGGCGCAGAGCGCGGGCTCGGCATCGAAGGCGGTCTTCATCAATCGGCACGAGTCGGGCAGCTTCCCGGCGTTCCTCGATCAGTGGTTGGCCGCGTTCGGCATGCCGCCGCATCTGAGTCACGATGCGTTAGCCGATAACGGCGCGATCGACGCGAATCAGAAGTCGTATGGGGTGGCGTGGCCCTCACTCGCCTTCGGCGCGGCGACGTTGATCGTGTCGTTCGGCGCGGACTTCCTCGATACGTGGGGCGTGACCGTTCCGCAGCAGCTCGAGTTTGCCGACGCGCGCGCGAAGCTCACCAATGCGCCGCGCTTCGTGTACGTCGGTCCGCGGCGCTCGCTCACGGGATGCAACGCCGACACGTGGATCGGATGCCGTCCGGGCACGGAGCTCGCGATCGTCAACGCGCTTCGCGGCCAGGGTTCACTTGCCGATGCGGCGCAGGCGAGCGGCGCGTCGCAGGCGGTGCTGCAGTCGCTGCAGCAGGAGATTCAGCGCGCCAAGCCCAGCCTGCTGGTCGCGAGCGGGATGAACGGCGGCGGCAGCGCGCTCGTGAGCGCGGTGAACGAGTGGAACAAGTCGTTAGGCAACGTCGGCGTGACGGTGCTGCCGGCCAAGCCGGTGGCGAGTGTCGAGGGAATCTCCTCGGATGCGGACGTCGCGGCGGCGGTCGAGCGCATGCGCAGCGGCGACGTGCCGATCCTGATGGTGCGCGGCGTGAATCCGGTGTTCACGAGCCCCAAGTCGGCGAAGGTGGCCGAGGCGCTCGCTAAAGTGCCGTTCAAGGTGAGCTTCTCGAGCTATCCGGACGAGACGAGCGAGCTCTGCGATCTCGTGCTGCCCGATCACCATCCGATCGAATCGTGGGGCGATGCGCAGCCCGTGCCGGACGTGATCACGCTGCAGCAGCCGGGGATGGACCCGGTGTACGACACGCGCCAGACCGCGGACGTGCTGTTGCAGGTGGGCAAGTCGAATCCGAAGGCGGCGGCGCAGTTCGCGGCGCCTAACTACATGCGCTGGTTGATCGACCATTTTCCGGGCGGCACCGCGGCGTTCACGGCGGCGCTGCAGAAGGGCGTCGGCTCGGGAGCGCTGCCGCCCCGCCCGGCGCCCGCGCGTGCGGCGGCGCCCGCAGCGGCGGCGCCGGCGGCCGCGGGCAGCGGCGACTTTTTCCTCGTCGTCTACCCGTCGGCGTCGTTAGGCGACGGCAGCGGCGCCAACAAGCCGTGGCTCCAGGAATTCCCCGATCCGGTCACCAAGATCTTCTGGCAGACGTGGGTCGAGGTGAACGAGCAGACGGCGCAGCGGCTGGGCATCGACTCCGGCGACATCCTGCGCATCGAGTCGCCTGACGGAGCGCTGGAACTGCCGGCCTACGTCTACATGGGCATTCAGCCCGAGACGGTGGCGATCGCGTTCGGCCAGGGACACACCGCCTATGGCCGCTATGCGGCCAACGTCGGCTCGAACGCCGGCGATCTGCTCCCGGCGAGCTTCGATCCCGCCTCGGGCGGCTTCCGTTGGGCATCGACCAAAGTCAAAGTCACCCAGACCGGCAAGTTCACGCAGGTCGTCACGGTCGAGGGCTCATCGCGGCAATACAACCGCGGCATCGCCCTCGCGATGACGGTGGATGAGCTCGAGGCGCCGCCAAAGCCTGAAGCGCCCGACAAGATGCCGGGCGACGCGTCGCACGAGTACCTCCCGGGACTCCGGTCGCCCGTGGCCGCGGATGCGCAGGGCGCCATCCAGTCATCGATCAAGACCAAAGAAATGGGGATGTACGACCCCAAGAATTGGAGCCAGATGGCGAAGCGCCGTTGGGCGATGACGATTGACCTGGCGCGCTGCACGGGATGCCAAGCATGCGTCACCGCCTGCTACGCCGAGAACAACATTCCAATCGTCGGCGCGCCGTATCAGCAGGTACACACAGCGTTCTTGCACGGCGTGCCGGGCGGCAACGTGCTCAAGGGCCGCGAGATGAACTGGATTCGTCTCGAGCGCTACTGGGAGGGCGGAGAAGACGGCGGCGATTTCGAGGCGCGCTTCGTCCCGATGTTGTGTCAACACTGCGGCAACGCGCCGTGCGAGCCGGTCTGTCCGGTGTACGCGACGTATCACTCGCCCGACGGGCTGAACGTGCAGGTCTACAACCGCTGCGTCGGAACGCGCTACTGCTCGAATAACTGCCCGTACAAGGTTCGCTACTTCAACTGGTTCGGCTACGGCGAGCCGCACCGGCCGCAATACGCGTGGCCGGAGCGGATGAACTGGCAGCTCAATCCCGACGTGACGGTGCGCGGCAAGGGCGTGATGGAGAAGTGCACGTTCTGCGTGCAGCGCATCCGCGAAGCGGAGCACCGCGCGAAAGCCGAGAACCGTGAAGTTAGGCCGGACGAATTCACGTCGTCGTGCGCCCAGGCGTGTCCGTCCAAGGCGATCACCTTCGGCGACGCCGCCGACAACCAGTGGACGGTTGCCCAGCTCGCACAGGACCGGCGCGGCTATCACGTGTTCCAGGAGCAGCTCAATACGTTCCCGGCCGTCGTGTATCTGAAGAAGGTCAATCACCCGGCGCCCGGATCCGCGCCGGCTGGAGCATAGCACATGGCCACTGTCGCACGACCGCGAGTCCAAACCGGGCCTAACATACCGGAAGCGAACATTCAGCTTCCGTCGGTCGAGACGTACGACCAGGTCACCGAGGAGATCCGCCGCACTCTCAATCCGACCAAGGCGTGGCTCGCCGGCTTGTTGCTGGCGGTCGTCTGCCTGCTGATCGGGCTTGGCGCCTGGATGTGGCAGGTGTACATGGGCCTGGGCGTGGCAGGATATTCGCCGCCCGTCATGTGGGGCGTGTACATCGTCACGTTCGTGTTCTGGGTCGGTATCGGACACGCGGGCACGCTGATCTCCGCGATCTTGTATCTCTTCCGCGCGGGATTCCGCACCACGATTTACCGGTGCGCGGAAGCGATGACCGTGTTCGCGATCATGACCGCGGGCTTGTTCCCGATTCTTCACCTCGGGCGCCCGTGGAAATTCTTCTGGCTGATCCCGTACCCGAACTGGCGGCTCATCTGGCCGCAGTTCAAGTCTCCGTTAGTCTGGGACGTGTTCGCGATCCTCACGTACCTGACCGTTTCGGCGACGTTCCTGTACCTGGGACTCCTGCCCGACTTCGCCGCCATCCGGGACCGCGAGCGCGATCCCCTGCGCAAACGGATCTACGGGGTGCTGTCGTTCGGATGGCGCAACTCGGACCTCGAGTGGCGGCACTTCGCGCGCGCGTATCTGTTCCTGGCCGCGTTCTCGACGCCGCTGGTGCTGTCGGTGCACTCCACGGTGTCGTTCGACTTCGCCATG
The DNA here is from genome assembly GCA_036273715.1 of Gemmatimonadaceae bacterium. Classification (NCBI taxonomy): domain Bacteria; kingdom Pseudomonadati; phylum Gemmatimonadota; class Gemmatimonadia; order Gemmatimonadales; family Gemmatimonadaceae; species Gemmatimonadaceae bacterium. Next base: position 18,352 of record DASUHB010000069.1, on the reverse strand, counting down.
GCCAACACGCCGGGCTGGCACGCGACGTTGTTCGCACCGTACTTCGTGGCCGGCGCGATCTTCTCCGGCATCGGCATGGTGTTCACCATCATCATCCCGATCCGGCGCTGGTTCAACCTCAAGCATTACGTCACGCTCAACCACCTCGACGCCGCGGCGAAGCTGTGTCTATTCACGGCACTCGTGGTGGCGACGGCGTACATCACCGAATTCTTCATCGGCTGGTACGGCGGCAACGAGATCGAGCACTCGTTCTGGTACAACCGGGTGTTCGGCCAATGGTGGTGGGCGGCGTGGATCATGCTCACCTGCAACACCATTCTGCCGCTCACGCTATTCTGGCAAAAACTGCGTCGCAATACGACGTGGCTGTTCACGCTGTCCTTGTTCATCAACCTCGGCATGTGGTTCGAGCGCTTCGTGATCTTCGATCCGTCGCTGTCCCACGAATTCGAGCCGTGGCAGTGGACGCGGTATGCCCCCACGTACATCGACTGGGCGATTCTGTTAGGCAGCTTCGGGTGGTTCGCGATGTGGTTCCTGCTCTTCATCAAGAACTTCCCCGTCGTCGCGATCGCCGAGATCAAGGAGATCATCCCTCCGCCCCTCAGAGTGGCGCACGCGGTGGAAGGCATCGACGTCGCGGGCATGCACCTGGAGTACGAGCCGGAGACGCCGGGGGAGCGCGACTGATGGAAGGCATCGTCGGAGTATTCCGCGAGCTCGACGCGACGGTCGATGCGGTCGCAGCGGTCAAGAAGCTCAAGGCCGGAGACATCCGGGTGTATTCGCCCGCGCCGCGCCACGAGCTGGAGCACTTGCTGAACACGGGTCCGAGCGTCGTCCGCCGCTACACGCTCATCGGCGGACTGCTCGGCGCGACGTTCGGCTACTGGATTCCGATCTGGATCTCGGACTACTGGCCGTTAGTCGTCGGCGGCAAGGTGGTGCCGTCGTGGGTGCCGTACACGATCATCAGCTTCGAGGTCATGGTGCTCATCGGCTCGCTCGCGACGGTGCTCGGCTTGTTCGTCGTATCGCGCATTCCGCGCATCACGATGACGGTGGGCTACGATGAGCGGTTCAGCAACGCGAATTTCGGCGTGTGGGTGGAATGCCCGCCGGACCGGCAGACCGACGTTTCAGATACGCTCAAGAAGCACGGGGCGGTGGAGGTGCGCGGTGAGCGGTAAAGCGTTAGGCACGATGCGCGTCGCGCTGCTGCTCGCCGCGACCGTCGCGGCTACCGGCTGCGAGTGGTTCACGGATTTCAAGCAGCAGCCCAAAATCAAGCCGTGGCAATGGCAGTATGCCGGCGACACGGTGACCCCGATGCGCGGCACGCCCATCTACTCGGTGCCGCTCACCGGAAATCCCGAACCGGCCTACGTGGTGTCGTACCAGCAACTGCCGGGCACGATCGACTCGATGTCCAACTTGCAGAATCCGCATGCGCCGACCCGCGCGTCGTTGGACAACGGCCGCAAGTATTTCCAGATCAACTGCGCGGTCTGTCACGGTGCATCCGGCGCGGGCAACGGCAGAGCGGTGCAGTACGGCGTGCCCGCGCCGAGCTTGCTCACCGATGTCACGAAGAACCGTACCGACGGCTACATCTATGGCATGATCCGCAACGGCCGCGGGTTGATGCCCACGTACGACCGCATCGAAGACATGGATCGCTGGGACGTGGTGAATTACGTGCGCGCGCTGCAAGGCAAACTCCCCGGTGTCACCGCCGACACCTCGCCCCCCGGGTTCCCCGGAGAGAACGGACGCCAGGTGCCGGGCTACACGCGCACCGGCCCAACGCGACCGGCCCCGTACCGTCCGCAGGATGTCGCGGCGTGGATGTCGGAGCTCGAGGATACGGCCGCGCTGCCGCCGCAGGCGGCGACACCGACCGACAGCGTTAGCACCACCAAGCCGTCCGCCGCATCCAAGGGAGGCCGCCCGTGAGCTCGCACGCGACGACCGATCGAGACATGCCCAGCCGCGAGGAACTCGTCCGGCTGACGTCCAAACCGATGCCGCCGTGGGTCACGACGTGGAGTGCCATCTTCGCCATCATCGGACTCATCGTATTCCTGATCGGCGCGTTCACCGGACAGGATCGCATGTGGCAGGCAATGCACTTCAACTGGCTGTTCTTCGCCAGCGTGTCGCAGGCGGGCGTGATCGTGGTCGCGGTGCAGCGCATCACGACCGCGCGTTGGTCGCGCACCATCGTGCGGATGATCGAAGGCTACGTAGCGTTCATGCCGGTGGCGTTGCTGCTGCTCATCGTGATCATCCTCGGCGGCAAGCACATCTTCCCCTGGTTTTCCGGCGAAGCGCCGATTCCCGAGAAGCGGTTCTGGCTGAGCCCGGGCTTCTTCGCCGCGCGCGAGATCGGGATGTTCCTCATCCTCACCGTGCTCAGCCTGTGGTACATCTACAAGTGTGTGCGGCTGGACGTGGGCGTGTTGCCTAACGACTTCGGCGCCGCCTGGGCCAGGGGCATTCGCGACCGCATGCGACGCGGGTTCGGCGAGGAGCGCCGCGAGATCCACTCGACGCACTCAATGCAGGGCTGGCTGGCCGTGGTCATGTGCCTGCTGTTCAACTTCTTCTATCTGATGCACTCCTGGGATCTGTCGATGTCGCTCGACATGTACTTCCAGAGCACGATGTACGGCTGGTGGTTCTACATGGGGGCGTGGCTGGCCGCGATCATGTCGTGGTCGCTGCTCGTGATGTGGTGGCGCAGACACCTGGCAGCCGAAGAGCTGATCACCGAGCACCACTTCCACGACCTGGGCAAACTGGGGTTCGCGTTCACGGCGTTCTGGGGCTACCTCACGTTCGCGCAATACCTGGTGATCTGGTACGGCAACATGCCGGAGGAGACGCACTGGTTCCACGGCCGTCTGGAAGCGCCCTGGGAGTGGGCGACGCTCGCGATCGTCTTCCTGGCGTTCGTGATTCCGTTCTTTGGCCTGTTGTCGCGCGCGGCGAAGGTGTATCTGCCGACGTTTTTCATCTTCGCCCTGAGCAGCGTGGTGGGCATCTGGCTGCTGCGCTACATCGAGGTGTATCCGTCGCTGCACGCGGGCGCGCCGCATTTCCTCTTCGGGATCTGGGAGATCGGCATGACGCTCGGCTTCCTCGGTCTGTGGGGACTCAGCTACCGCGCGTTCATGGATGCGTTCCCGCGCGTCCGGGTGACGCTCATGACGTCGCCCTATCGCGACGAGGTGCAGGTGCCGGTGAATCCGGACACGATGGAGCCGCTTCCGGCGCACGAGTAGCCGCGCCCATCGTCACAGGGCCGCCGTTAGGCGGCCCTTTTTTTGGGGAAGCAGGTCGGTACACGTCGGCGCACTATGGCCGCTGGAAGAGCGACGTGAGGGCTAACTGGAGGCCTGTGTGGAGAGCTTCTTCGCTCTGGTGTGAAGGATAACCACAAGGATACAAGAGATGGGGTCGGTGCATATGCAACCTCAACGACGCGTCGTTAAGCGTGGAGGTGCGCCGACCCCATCTCTTGCATCCTTGTTCTTATCCTTTTGAGCTTTTGTCGTAGATCCCTCCATGTGGCGTTTGGGCGGAGCCTCGCCACGCGGTCACTGCCTTCGCGCCTCAGGGCTCAGTACGCCTCGTGTCGTGTCCGCTGTGACCGTGCTGTGTCCGCGTCTTCATGAGCGTAGCACTCTGCCCGTCCGGCCTCCGGTTCGATCGCGAGGGCGAAGACGGTCGAGCGAGGCTACTTCGACGCCAACGCCTCGAGGCGCGCCTTCGGAACGGCGCCCACTTCGCGCGCGACCTCGCGCCCGTCGCGGAAGAGAATGGTGGTTGGAATGCCGCGCACGTTGTATTGCTGCGATGTCAGCGGCGCGCGATCCGTGTCGAGCTTCGTGACTAACAGAGCGCCCTGATGGGTCGCCGCAACTTCATCGAGCAGCGGCGCCATCATCTTGCAGGGTCCGCACCAGTCCGCGTAGAAGTCGACCAGGACGGGCACGTCCGTCTCGGTAATCGTGCGCTGAAACGACTCGTCGTCGACCGCCAGCGGCCGATCCAGGAGCAGGGGACGCGCGCAGTTCCCGCACTTGGGCCGGTCGCTCACCCGCGCCGCGGCGACACGGTTCCACGTGCGGCAAAATGGACAGCGCACGGTGAGATGCTGCGTCGACGCCGCGGTATCTGGCTGGGTGCTCATCGCCTGCTCCTGCCGAAGGGACTTCGCGAAACGTAGACCCGTCGCACGAACGGTGGAAGCATGCTCTGGCGCGCGCGACGCGGGCGATTTTATCTTTCGTCTTGCATCGGGGCGTTAGCTCAGTTGGGAGAGCATTCGGTTTGCAACCGAAAGGTCGCGAGTTCGAACCTCGCACGCTCCATCGCCAATCATCCCAGGCCTGGCGGATGCAGTGCCGCCGGGCCTTTTGCGTAGTCAGTCTCCGCCCACTCGCAACGCGGAGGAGCGCCGCTGAATTCATTGGCCGCCCGGCGCCTGCGTCGCGCGCGCATTGCGTCGTTCGTCGCCGTGCTTCTGGCCGGCCTCGCGATTCCGCGCGCGGCGTTTGCGCATCTCATCCTCGTGTCGAGCGCGCCGCCCGCCGGCTCGACGCTCGACGCAGCGCCCGCCGCGGTCGGCCTGTCCTTCAGCGAAGATCCGCAGCTCGCGCCAACGCACATCGAAGTGCTGAATGCTGCCGGCGCGCGCGTCGACTCCGGTCCGCCGCGCCTCGTGCAGGTTCCGAAACACACACTGACGGTCGGGCTCATACACGCGTTGCCGCCGGGCAGGTACACCGTTCGTTGGCGGACCACGTCCGACGACGGACACCCGGTGCACGGCTCGTTCGCGTTTACGATCTCGGCTCATGCGGCGGCCGTCGCGCCGCAGGCGTCCGCTGCGCCCCCTGCGTCGCCGCCGCCCGACACGATGACGCCGTCGCCCGCTCCTCCATCGATGGCCGCAATGGACACGAGCTCGGCCGGCGGCTTCGACGTCGAGTCGTTCTGGTATGTCGCCGTGCGTTGGCTCGGCTTCGTCGCGATGCTTGCGTTAGTCGGATCCATCGTGCTCGCGCGGTGGGTGACGCCGCGCGCGAGCGCCGGCCGCGCCGAGCTGGCCGGGCGCGTGGACAGTCGCGCCGCCGGTGTGCTCCGTCTTGCGGCTGCGCTTCTGGTCATCGACGCCGCGCTGCGTCTCGCGGCGCAAATCGCCGCCCTGCGCGGCAATCCGCCGATGCCGGTGGACGTGGGCGGCGTCGTGACCACGACGGTGTGGGGCTGGGCGTGGCTGCTGCAGGTCGCGGCAGCGATCATCGCGCTTGCCGCAGGCGTCCCATCGCGGCGCGCGGGGACCGCGCACTGGCGGTTCGCCGAGGTGTGCGCCGTGCTCCTCGCGCTGTCGTTTTCGATGAGCGGACACGCGGCCGACGCCGGATCGTTGCGGGAACTGGCCGTCTGTGCGGACGCGCTGCACATCCTGGCCGCCGGGGCGTGGTTAGGCACGTTGTTAGGCGTGGCGCTCGTCGCCATGCCCGCCTGCCTCGGGCAGGACCCCGGCGCGCGGGGACCGGCGGCCGCGGACTTCGTCAACGCGTTCTCGCCGGTGGCGCTGGTGTCGGCCGGCGTAGTGGTGGCCACGGGCGTCATCGCCGCCTGGCTGCACCTGGGCAGCTGGCACGCCTTCGTCGACAGCGACTACGGGCGCACGCTGCTCATCAAGCTCGCGCTGGTCGCGACCGTGTTGGCGCTGGGCGCCATCAACTGGCGCCTCATGCGGCCGTCGTTAGGCAGCGAGGCCGCGGCGCGGCGGCTGCGCCGCTCCGCGGCCCTGGAGCTCCTGGCCGGGGCGGCCGTGCTCGCGGCGACCGCCGTGCTGGTCGCCTCGAGCCCGCCCGCCGACATGCAGATGAGCGCCGCTCAGTCGGCGCCTGCCGCGCCGTCGCCGGCCGCGGCTGGAATCGCAATTCGTGCCCGCGTCCCGCACGCCGATGGCACGTAGGACAACGAGCCGCCCAACTCGTTCTGCACCACCGCCCGCACGATCACCAAGCCGCTGCCGCTCGCGCTCGTCGCCGGCATGCCGCGTCCATCGTCTGCGACATCCAATTCGACGGCGCGACCATTCTGCCGGATCGTGACGTCGACCGTCTGCGCATCGGCGTGTTTGAGTGCGTTGGTGATCAGCTCGTTGAGCACGATGGCCACCGCGCTCGCGCTGCGCGCCGGCAACGTGGCGCCGCCAGTCACGTCGCAGCGCACGCGATCGCCGGCGCCAAACACATCGAGCGCGCCGTTCGCCACCGCGCGCGCGAGCGACGCAAGCTCCACTTCGCTGGCGTGCGGCAAGAGCGAATCCTGCAGCGCCGCCATGCTGCGCAATCGGGCGATCGCGACGTCGAGCGCTTCGGGCAGCGCGCGCGGCGGCGCGCGATGGCGCTCGAGCACCAGCAGCGCCTGGATCGCCGCAAGATTGTTTCGCACGCGATGCTGCAGCTCGCGCAACAGCAGCGCGGTGGCCTCGGCGTCGCGCCGCGCGCGCTCGTACAACCGCCCATTCTCCGCTGCGAGCTCCGCCAGCGTGGTGCTCAAGCGGACCATCTCACGCTCGGCGTGCCGGATGCGCACCAGCTCTTCGACGCGGTCGGCCACTTCGGCGCACGGCGTGGATGCGCGCAGCCACACGTCTGGCGCCGCACCGTTAGGCCGCTGCCGCGGGGCCGCCGTGAGCGCCACGATCGGCAGCAGCGGCATCTGAAAGCGGGCCTTGAGGCGGCGCGCGATCGGCAGCACAATAGGACGAGTCGCGGCGACGATCACGGCTTCCACCCGCTCGTCCACCGAGTCCACGGCATCGGCGGGCGTTGCGTGCGCGACGCGAAAGTCCATCCGCTCGAGCGCACGGGCCAACGCACGCGTCGTCGCCGCGGCGCGCACATTCGCTTTCGAGGGAGCCACGATCACGATGCGTGCTTCGGACATGTACGAACTCGCTGGTCGACCGGCTAGAACGGACTCAATGGAGTCGAGGGTCCGTGTCTTGCAGGCTGTACGTCAATTCAAGATGCCACGCCGGAGCCACCATTGCCATCGCCGCTACGAATCTTGATCGCCGAGGATGAGAGCGTCACCGCGCTGGGCCTCGAGCAAGATCTGCGCTCACTCGGCCACAGCGTGATCGGCATTGCTGCCGACGGCGTGACCGCCGTCTCCATGGCGCGCACCCTGAGCCCCGATCTCGTGCTGCTCGACGTCCGCATGCCCCATCTCTCGGGCCTGGAAGCGGCGGAACGGATCCACATCGACCGGCCCGTCCCGATCATCATCGTCACGGCGTACAGCGACGCCGAGACGTTGGGCCAAGCGGCAATGCTGCCGGTGTTTCACTACCTGGTAAAGCCGGTGACGGCCGCCCAACTGAGCGCCGCCATCGCCATCGCCGAAGCGCGGCACGAAGAGTGGATGAAGCAGCGCCACGAGACCGACGACCTGCGCAAGCGGCTCGAAGATCGGAAAATCATCGAGCGTGCTAAGGGAATTCTCATGGAGCGCGACTCGATCAGCGAGAGCGCGGCGTACAAGGTGCTGCAGCGCACGAGTCAGAGCCGCAACATGACGATGGCCGAGCTGTCGCGCAGCCTGCTCGCGGCCGAAGAACTCATTCGCGCGCCGTCGAGCGCTGCATCGAGCGCACCGCGCGTCGAGCCGCGGCGAGAGGCGACCCGCGAATCACCGCGCCGCGAAAGCCCCTGACGCAACGGCCATCGTTGCCGGCGACGGAGCATCGCTCTAGCTTCCGCGCACCCGACCAACGGAGGATAAGCCCGGATGTCCGCACCAGCTCCAACGACCGCGGGCTCGAGCCCGGCCGTCGGCGACGTCGCTCCCGACTTCACCGCTGATTCGACCGCCGGGTCGCCGGTCACGCTCTCCTCGTTCCGTGGAAAGAAGCGCGTGCTCATCGCGTTCTTCCCGCTCGCCTTCACGAGCACGTGCACGGCCGAGCTGTGCGACATGAGCGACGACTTCGACCAGTTCCTCGACAAGGACGTCGTCATTCTGCCGATCAGTGTCGATTCGGTGCCCACGTTGCGCGAGTTCAAGGCCAAGCACAACATGCGGGTCGACCTGCTCAGTGATTTCAAGCGCGACGTGTCGCGCGCCTACGGGGTGTTGATCCCCGAGCGGTTCTTCGCCAATCGCGCGTATTTCCTCGTCGGCACCGACGGCCGCATCGCGTGGCGGCACATCGAGGATTCGCCGGGGCACAAGCGGACCAACGACGAGATCCTGACGCAAATCGCCGCCACGGCGTGAACCGGGGCGGCGATCCCGTGGCGGCGCGGGCGGAAGCCTACCGGCGCGCTTCGTTAGGCGCAGGCTCGGATCCGCTCGCCGCCATGCGCTCGCCGGTCGATGCCGATGGGCTGGATCCGCGCGATGCCGTCTCGCGCGCCGGCTGCGATGCGACTTCCTTCTCGCCATGCTTGGCGATCTCGATCTTCCGCGGCTGCGGCAGTGCAGCCTTCGGAATGTCGACCGTCAACAGACCGTCGTGAAACGACGCTTTGATCTGCGACTCATCGACGCCGGCCGGTAACTGGAACGACCGGAAGAACGAGCCGTAGCTCCGTTCGACCATGTGGTAGCGGTCCTTCTCGTCGTGTGCGCGCTCGGAGCGCTTCTCTCCAGTAATCGAGAGCACACCGTTCTCGACGTTCACTTCGACGTTTTCCGGCTTGATGCCCGGCAGCTCCACGTCGATGGCCAACGACTTCTCGGTCTCACGGACGTCCACCGCGGGCGTCCAACGAGACCGCTCGCTGCCTCCAGTCATATCGTCGAACAGCCGGTCGATCTCACGGCGGAGCCCGAACAACGGCCGCGTTTCGCTGCCGAAGAACGGAACGAGTGAGCTTCCACGGTACGCCATAGATAATCTCCTGTGATCAGGGTTGCGCCGACCCGCAAAGCAACCGGCGTACCGGAATTTGTTGCCGATTTTGCCCGATTCGCTGCCTGGCTGACAGGCAACTGTCGAATTCGCAGGAAGATGGGCGGCGCCGAGTTCTTCGGTCATCTTGTCCGTCGGTGGGTCTGTGCCTTAGGTTAATGAGTCCTGCCAATTCGAGGATCCGTGCCTCGTCAATCACGTGTGGCGCCGTCGGATGCTCAAGTCGATAGCTCGTGCAGTGAACTCCTGCTTCTGATCGCTTCGCTCGCACAGCGACTCGCGAATGGAGCGGCGGCTTCAGCGCTTTCCGACCCGCTGGATGATTTGCTCGAGACCTTGCGATCCGGTCTCGATCTGGATGAGTGCTCGCTGTGGCGTGTGTCGTCCGACTCGACCGAAGAGGGCGCCGAGCGGTTGGCGCGTGCGCCGGGTGGAACCATCGAGCTCACCGTCGATCAGCTGCCGGCGCCGTACGGGACACGCGCGGGGCGGGCAGCCGATGTGATCGTTCTGACGCCGCTTGGCGGGTCGCATCGCGATGGCAGCGGCGGCACGTTGGCGACGATCCGGGGTGCTGCGCTGTCGCCGCTCGAACGCACGGTGCTGACCACGGCAGGATTTCTGGTCGGGTCGGCGCTCGCGTCGGATGAGAGTGCGCGGCGCGCCGCGGAAGCGGTGGTCGAGCGGACGCGGCAGATCGACGAGCAGCGCCGGTTCATCGAGCGCATCGTGGATTCGCTGCCGGTGGGTCTGTACGTGGTGGATCGCGAGTACCGCGTGCACGCGTGGAACCGGAAGCGGGAGACCGGCCTGCAGGGCGTGCTGCGCGAGGAAGCGTTAGGCCGCACGATCTTCGAGATCTTGCGCCGCCAACCCGCCGACATGCTGCGCCAGGAATTCGATGACGTCTTTCGGACCGGCGCGATGACGCAGTTCGAGATGACGTCGACGGCGGCGGGAGAGCTGCGCACGTACCGCGTGTCGAAGATTCCCATGCGCATCAACGACGCGGCGGTGACGCACGTGATCACCATCGGCGAGGACATCACGGAATGGAAGCGCGCGCACGAGCGCGTGGCCGAGGCCCAGCGGCTGGCTGCGTTAGGCCAGCTGTCGGCCGGCGTGATGCACGAAATCAACAATCCGCTCGCCACGATCGCCGCCTGCGCCGAGAGCCTCGCCTTGCAGCTGAACGAGAGCGGCGTGCCGGCGCCGTTGCACGATGCGATCGCCGAGTACACGCACATCATCGATCACGAAGTGCATCGCAGCAAGCGCATCGTCGATGGCCTGCTCGACTTCAGCCGGCCGCGCGGCGACACGCGCGAGGTGGTGGATCCGAACGACGTGGTGGAGCACACGCTGTTCCTGCTCAAGCACCATCCGCGCTTCAGGCATGTTCGCGTCGAAGCGTCGCTCGAAGCGGATGCGGAGCCGCCGGTGCTCGGCAGCCGCGAGCAATTGGCGCAGGTGCTCATGGCGCTCTTGCTCAACGCGAGCGACGCCATGGATGGCGCGGGCCGCGTCGCGATCCGGAGCCGGAACGATGCGCCGGAGTCCGGCGTGGTGATCGAAGTGGAAGACCAGGGGCGGGGCATCGCCGGCAGCGATTTAGGCAGGTTGTTCGAGCCGTTCTATACGACCAAGTCGCCGGGCCGGGGCACCGGTCTCGGATTGTCCATCTGCTACGGCATCGTGGCCGATCATGGAGGGCGCATCGAAGTGGAGAGCCAGCTCGGTGTGGGCAGCACGTTTCGCGTGCACTTGCCGGCGGCGCAGGCCAAGCCGACGACGGACGGCCAGGGCAAGGAGAAAACGACATGAGAGGCGACGCACGAATCAAGGTTCTGATCGCGGAAGACGAGCCGAATCTCGGCGCGCTGCTGGAGAAATTTCTCGCCGGCCGCGGTCACGAGGTGCGCACGTTCACCGACGGGCGGGCAGCGTTAGACGCGCTGCGCGCCGAGGCGTTCGACGTGGCACTGCTCGACATCGTGATGCCGGAGCTCGATGGGTTGGAAGTGCTCCGGCAGGTTCGTGAGGACGTGTCGCCGCCGGAGGTGATCATCATCACCGGCAACGGCACGATCGAAACGGCCATCAGCGCGATGAAGCTCGGCGCCTACGATTACCTGAGCAAGCCGTATCGCATGGCGGAGATCGAAGTGCTCGTGCGCCGCGCATGGGAAAAGCGCCAGCTCTCGCTCGAAAACACGCTCTTGCAGTCGCGGTTGGCGCGGGCCGACGCGGTGCCGGAAGTGGTGACGCAGTACGCGCCGATGCAAGCGGTGCTCGCCCTGGTGGAGCGCGTGGCGAAGAGCGATTCGGCGGTGCTGGTGTCGGGCGAGAGCGGCACCGGCAAGGAGCTCATCGCGCACTCGCTCCACCGCTTGTCGCATCGCGCGGCCGGTCCGTTAGTCGACTTGAACTGCGCGGCGATTCCCGACGACTCGCTGGAGAGCGAGTTGTTCGGCCACGAGCGCGGCGCGTTCCCGGGCGCGGTGGCGCGGAAGCTCGGGCTCTTCGAGCTGGCGTCGGGCGGCACCATCTTCATGGACGAAATCGGCGCCCTCGATCAACGGCTCCAGGGCAAGCTGCTGCGCGCGCTCGAGCTGGGGAGCTTCTATCGGGTGGGCGGCACGCAGAAAGTGCATACCGATCTGCGCGTGGTTGCGGCGAGCAATCAGGATCTGGCGCAGCGCGTAGCCGATGGAACGTTCCGCAGTGATCTTTACTATCGCATCAATACGATCAGCATCACGCTGCCGCCGTTGCGCGAGCGGACGGTGGACGTGCCGCTGCTGGCGGCCCATTTTCTGGCGCAGTTCGGCGGGCCCACGGCGCCGACGCTGGCGCCGGATGCGCTCGAGGCGATGCAGCACTACGCGTGGCCGGGCAACGTGCGCGAGCTGCGCAACGTGATGGAGCGCGCGGTCTTGCTGGCGACGAACGGGGTCGTCCACGCGGCGGACCTTCCGTTAGGCGGGCCGGCCTCCGGCGGCCGGGCTGCCGAGCCGATGGTCCCGCTCGACGACGTCGAACGGCGCCACATCGAGTCGGTGTTGACGCACGTGAACTGGCACCAAGGCAAGGCCGCCGAGGTCCTCGGTATTTCGCCCAAGACGTTGTATCGCAAGATTCGCGAATACGGGTTCCACCGACCGACGCCCGGATGACTGAGCGACGCTGGCAATGAAGATTCTGGTAATCGAGGATGATCCGACCGTTGGGCAGTACGTCAAGCGCGGGCTCGAAGAGCAGCGCTGGGGCGTCGATCTCGTGCCCGACGGCGAAGAGGGCGAACGGCGGGCCCATTCGGACGCGTACGATCTCATCGTGCTGGACATGCGGCTGCCCGGCCGATCGGGCATGGAAGTGCTGCACAACCTGCGCGCGCGCGGCTTTCAGCGCCCGGTGCTGGTGCTCACCGCGCAGGACGCCGTCGACGCGAAGGTGCAGGCGCTGCGCGCCGGCGCCGACGACTACGTCACCAAGCCGTTCGCGTTCGAGGAGTTTCTGGCGCGCGTCGAAGCGCTGAGCCGCCGGCCGCTGGCCATCGCCGAGCCGCAGCTGCGGGTGAAGGATCTCGAGCTGGACAAGAACACGCGCACCGTTAGGCGCGCGGGACGCGACCTCGAGCTCACGCCCAAGGAATACACGGTGCTGGAGTACCTGATGCGTCACACGGGGCGCGTGATGAGCCGGACGCTCATCACCGAGTACGCGTGGGGCTATCACTTCGATCCAGGGACGAACATCGTGGACGTGGTGATCAACCACCTCCGCAAGAAGGTCGACGCGAACGCGCCCGTGAAACTGATCCACACCGTCCGCGGTGTGGGCTACGTGATACGCGAGTGATGCGCGGAGGATCGCGGTGAGAAGCATTCGGGCCCGCCTCACGATTGCCTACGCGGGCGCAATGGTCGGCACGATGGTGGCCTTCACCGCGGCGCTGTGGACGGCGCGCCGTGCGAGCTCCTACGAAGAGCTGTCCAAGCATGTGCTGGCGCAGGCGAATCTCGCGTCCAACATCATCGAGCAGGCGAGCAAGTCGGGGCCCGTCACGGTGACGAAGGACACGCTGTCGGGACCGATTCTCTCGCCGACGCTGCGGACGCTGTTCGAGGGCATGGAAGGGTACGTGCTCGTCCTCGACCCGAGCGGGCGGCTGCTGTACGGCTCGTTCGCCTACCTGCGCCTGTCCGAAGACGACCGCGCGACACTGCAGCGCGAGGCGATCTCGGTGAAGCCGGGCGGCCAGGGCGTCCTGCTCGATCTCGACAAAGACCGCCTGCTGCTGGTGGCGGTGAACGAAGACATGGACGTGCCTAACGTTCAGCGCGTCGTGGCCGCGGAGTCGGTCACCTCCACCGACATCGCGATTCGCGAGCTCATCGGCACCAGCTTCGCGGTCGCGCCGCTCCTGCTCATGGCGTCGGTCGGGCTGGCGTACATCATCGCCGGGCGTGCGTTCCGTCCCGTTGGGCAGATGATCAACGAAGTGCAGGCCATCACCGACGGGCGCAGCCTGCACCGGCGTCTGCCGATCGACGATGCCAACGAAGAGATGGCCCGCCTCGGCATCACGCTCAACGAGATGATGGAACGCCTCGAGAAGTCGTTCGCGGCGTTGCGCAGATTCACCGCGGATGCGAGCCACGAGCTCAAGACGCCGTTGGCCGTGCTGCGCGCCGACGTCGAGCGCTCCATGAGCGGCGCGTCGACCCGCGCCGAACGGATGGTGGCGCTCGAGGAAGCGCTGCACGAGACGACGCGGATGGCGGATCTGGTGGAGAGCCTGCTCACGCTGGCGCGGGCGGATGAAGGGCGCTTCGATCTGCACCGCGAGCGCGTGGCACTCGAGCCGCTGGCGCGCGAAGTCTACGAGACCGCGACGATTCTGGCCGAGCCCGCAGGCCTAACGGTGACCATGGCCGAGCCGGCGCGCGTGTCGGTGCTCGGCGACCGGGCGCGGCTGCGCCAACTCTTCCTGAACCTCACCACGAATGCGATCAAGTACACGCCGCGCGGCGGCAGCGTGGAAATCTCGCTCACATCGTACGAGCACACCGCCGCGTTCTCGGTGCGCGACACCGGCATCGGGATCTCTGCCTCCGATCTGCCGCACATTTTCGAGCGCTTCTATCGCGCGGATCGCGCGCGCTCGCGCGGCACGGAACGATCAGGGTTCGGTTTGGGACTCGCCATCAGCCAGTGGATTGCCGAAGCCCACGGCGGCACCATCTCCGTCAGGTCGCGATACGGGCGCGGCAGCACGTTCACCGTGACTCTCCCGGTGCCTGACGAAGAACCGGACCACGTCTTGCGTGACCGCGCCGAGGGCCCAGCCGCAGCCTGAGCAATGCTCGGCGCGCACAGCGCGGTCACGGTTGGTCGTTCGGGAAAAATAACATCGGCTTCACGGTTTCTTAATGTGGCCGGCATTACCGGCTCATTTGCCGCCGGTAAAGTTCTCGAAGCGTTACGGACTGGTGTGGAACCCTTCACAGCGGAGCGTGATCGAGCATGTTCACCACGCTGCTCGAATCCAAGCCCAAACGGGACAAGAATCCGGGCGGTGCCATCGCAAGCGTCATCGTGCACGCGGCACTGATCGGACTTGCCGTCGCGGTCACGTTGAACGCGGGCCTGCGCAGCGAGAAAGAGCACCGGGAAGAGGACGTCAAGTTCGTCCAAACCAAACCGCCTCCACCGAAGCCGGAGCCGCCGAAGCCGCCGCCGCCGCAGACGACGGTGCAGCCGCCGCCTCCCAAAGGCTTCCAGGTGCTGACGCCGCCGATCAACATCCCGACCAAGATTCCGGATGTCGACCTGTCGAAGGCGGTGACTAACGAAGCCGATTTCTCCGGCAAGGGCGTCGAAGGCGGCACCTCGAAAGGCGTCGTCGGCGGCAAGGGTCCGGTGAACCCGGATCAGACGTATTTCGAGTTCCAGGTCGAGAAGCCGGCGTTGGCCAAGGAAGACAATCCGAAGCCGCAGTACCCGAGCATGCTGGAGAGCGCGGGCGTCGAAGGCGAAGTGCTCGTGCAGTTCGTGATCGACACGACGGGCAAGGCGGACATGAGCACGTTCAAGGTGCTCAAGTCCTCCAACGACCTGTTCACGAATTCCGTGAAGAACGTGCTGCCGCGCATGCGGTTCTATGCTGCCGAAACCGGCGGCCGGAAAGTGAAAGAGCTCGTGCAGTTCCCGTTTTCGTTCGCGAAGCCCAAGCCGTGAAGCTGGGTGTCGTAGGTTCACCAATCGCACACCGTCGGAGGACCTGATCCATGAGTCTGTCGCTGGTATCCATGTGGGGCACGATGGGGTGGTTCGCCAAGGGCATCGTGTTCGTGCTCGCGATCATGTCGATCTTCTCGCTCACCATCGCGATCGGGAAGTGGATCCGTCTGCGGAAGGCGCAGTCGGAGACCCGCAAGTTCGCGCCGGAGTTTTCGCAGTTCCTCGAGGAGGACAACCTCAACGAGGCCATCAAGCTCGCCGAGAGCTACAAGAAATCGCACGTGGCCCGGGTGTTGGGCGGTGCGTTAGGCGAAGTGAAGCCGCTGCTCCAGGACGGATCGGTGACCGTGGCCGACATCAACTCGGCCGAGCGCGCGGTGGAGCGCAACATGTTGATCATCGTGTCCGAGCTCAAGCGCGGTCTGGCCGTGCTGGCGACGGTCGGCGCCACGGCGCCGTTCGTCGGACTGCTCGGAACGGTCATGGGCATCGTGAACGCCTTCCAGGGCATGGCGGTGTCGGGCGCCGGCGGGTTAGGCTCGGTGTCGGCCGGTATTTCCGAGGCACTCATCACGACGGCCTTCGGCCTCATCGTCGCCATTCCGGCGGTGTGGTTCTTCAACTACTTCTCGACCAAGATCGACAACCTGTCCGTCGAGATGACGTACACGTCGAAGGAAATGATCGACTACCTGATCAAGGGTGTGGCCGGCGAGTTCGGCCGGTCGCGGTTCACCCGCGAGTTCAACGCCACCTCGGCGTCGAGCTCTCAGGGCGGCCCGATTTCCCAGTAGTCGCCACTCACTGATCGAGGAGTCGAGTCATGGCGATGTCGTCCACAGGGTCGAGCGGCGCGGTCAAAGCGGAGCCCAACGTCACGCCGTTGATCGACGTCATGCTCGTGTTGTTGATCATTTTCATGATCGTGACGCCGCTCATCAATTCCGGCTTCCAGGCGCAGCCGCCCGATGGCATCAACATCAAGGCGCATCCCGAAGAGAACGATGACGTCGTGCTCGGGATCGATGCGTACGGACAGTACTATCTGAACAAGAAGAAGATCGAGAACTCGACGCTGGCCGCGCGCACGCGGGACATCTTCAATGCGCCGGGCCGGCAGGAGTTCATCATGTACCTCAAGGCAGACCGGAACATCAAGTACGCCAAGGTGCTCGACGCGATCGACATCATCGAGCACAACGGGGTGCGCGTGCTGGCAGCCATCACCGACCAGACGCCGGGAACCCGCTCCACGGTGCCGGGCGACATCTTGTCGCCGACGCCTAACAAACAGTAGGACAGGAGACCGCGACCATGGCTATGTCAGGCGCGAACGAGCGCGGCCTCACCAACGACATCAACGTCACGCCGATGATCGACGTGCTGCTGGTGCTGCTGGTGATCTTCATGGTGGCCGTCCCGCTGGCGCGGAAGGCGATCGATACGCAGCTGCCCGATCCGAATCCGCCACCGACGACACCGCAGCCCAATCCGGACCAGATCGTACTGCAGGTGCTGCCGAACGGCGCGTACAAGCTCAACAGCGAGGATGTGCCGAAGGCGGCCCTGGCCAAGAGACTGCACGACGTGTACGACGGGCGCCCGGACAAGATCATCTTCGTGAAGGGCGATACGGCCGTGACGTTTCAGGATGTGATTCACGCCATGGACGTGGCGCGCGGCGCGGGAGTCAAGATCATCGGTATTCCGCCCAAGTAACTCGGATCGCTCGAAGAACCGAGAACGGGCTCGCCGCGGCGTTTGCCGGGCGAGCCCGTTTCGCGTGGCCGGCCGTGCAGCGCCGATCTCGGACGACTTCTTTTGAAGCCGTGTCGTCGCAGGATCCGCACTGGCTCACGCCACCGGTCGTCTCGTCGGCGTCGCAGGACACCTCGAACGCAAAGGCCGGCCTTATGTGGAAGATCATAAAGCCGCCGATTGCTCCTTTTCCGTTATGTTGAGGGAACCTCGAGGTCGTGCTCGAATAGGATCGTGCATGGAGGTGGCCCATCGCCAACTCGAACCGCGCTGTGACGAGCGCACCTGAGCCGCGGCCCATGCCGCCGTACCGGCCGCCGATCGGCGTTCCAACCGAGCGGCCGGGGCGCTGGGGGTTGCTCGCCTCGCTCGTGATCCACGCGATAATCATCCTGCTGCTGATCGGCGGCATCGTTACGGTCGAGAAGGCGGAGATCGCGCGCGGCGCAGGCGGATCAGGGCCCGCCGGCGGTGGCGGCGGTGGCCGACTCGGCCTGGGTGGCCAGCGCGTGATCCAGCAGCGGGTCAAGTACATGCGACTCGCGACGCCCAAGCCGGCGGTGCCCAAGCCGCAGCCGATCACGCCGCCGGTGGTCAAGAAGCAGCCCAAGCCCGTCGTGAAGAAGCCGGTCGTCCAGCCGACCGTCACGCCGGCTGAACAAGCGCCGACTCCGACGGCGACGGCGCCGACCGTTGTCGCGGTCGCACCTGCGGCCGGCGCCGGGACTGACGGTTCTGATGGCGCCGGTCCGGGCACCGGAGGGGGTGTGGGCGCCGGCAACGGTCCTGGCCGCGGCTCGGGGAACGGACCGGGCACCGGAGGCGGTGAAGGCACGGTGTATCCCGCGACGCCCGACTTCGCGGTGATCCCGCCATTGCCTGTTCCCAAAGGATTGCACGGGAAGACGGTGCAGCTGCGATTCACGATCGATCAAACTGGGCGTGTGGTGAAATTCGAGTTCGATCCGACCGGTGACTCCGGCTACGACCACGAGCTCAAGTCGAGGCTGTCAGAATACCACTTCAGGCCTGCGCACAAGACTGACGGAACGCCCGTGGCTTCGGTGTTCGTTACGGAGTTCATCCTTTAAGGCGGACAAGGCCGGTAAGGCGGACAAGGCCGGACGATCCGGACACGGCCGGAGAAGGGAGTTGTCCGGCTTCCGGCTCGGTCCGCGTTGTCCGCCTCATCGGTCCGTCCCGCTCCGGCTCTGTCCGTGTTGTCCGCCTTCCGGCTCCGTCCGCGTTGTTCGCTTTCCGGCTTTGTCCGTGTTGTCCGCCTTCCGGCTCCGTCCGCGTTGTTCGCTTTCCGGCTTTGTCCGTGTTGTCCGCCTTCCGGCTCCGTCCGCGTTGTTCGCTTTCCGGCTTTGTCCGTGTTGTCCGCCTTCCGGCTCC